>CAYQXT010000320.1:0-4712 GCA_964421365.1 uncultured Bacteroidaceae bacterium | reverse complement strand
ATAGACAGCTCACTTACAATTGATTAATGAAGCCGTCCGACCGATTTCGATGCAATTTCACCTTTTTATACTAAACTCTACTATTAATTACGAATGCCGTTCTACAAACCCTGATTCCAAAATCCCAATTAACAATTATTCTACAAGAGGCAATTGAACAAAGAAGGTGGTTCCATGGTTTATTTTGGTTTCAAACCAGATTTTTCCTTTTTCACTCTCAATAATATTTTTTGTGATAGCTAAACCTAAGCCCATACCGGCACTTTTGGTCGTGAAGTTAGGCCGGAAAATTCTGTCGTGCAATTCTTCGGGAATTCCGCTTCCGTTATCTTTTACGCTGACCTCTACAAGACTATCTACTTGCTTGATATTTATCTCAATTTTAGCTCTAATTCCTTCTGGAATAGCTTGTATTCCATTTTTAATCAGATTAATAAATACGCGCTGTAATTCTTTTTTATCTACAAATACATTCAAATGCGTAAGTTTTTTATCTACAAAAGAAACATCCACTTTTTCGTCTGCATCATAAAGACTAACGGCATGATGCACTACTTCTATAATATCGACAAGTTGCATTTGAGAGCGTGGCATTTTAGCAAAATTAGAAAATGCAGTGGCTATGGCTGATAAAGCATCTATTTGTTCGATGAGTGTTTGGGTTACTTTGGTCATCCTTTGCTCAAAATTTTGGTCTTGGGCATCCCACGAGCGTTTGAGAAATTGTACGCTGAGTTTCATTGGCGTAAGTGGATTTTTTATTTCATGGGCAATTTGCTTGGCCATTTCACGCCACGCACTTTCGCGCTCTGATTGCCCCAACATTTCGGCACTTCGCTGTAATTCGGCCAGCATTCGATTATATTCGCTTACTAATTGTCCTATTTCATCATCCTTGCTATAAGCTATGGCTTTATTGGATTTCCCGAGTTGTATCTCGCGCATACTTTGCTGTATTAATTGTAAAGGCTGCGTAATTTGATTGCCGGTAAACAAAGCAATAAAAGTAGCCAATAAAATTAACAGCACAAACACATTCAAAACAGTAACCAAAAGGGTATAAATTTCGGAGCTCATTTCGCTTTGTTTAGCAAAATAAGGAAGGTTTACGTAGGCTAAAATCTTATTATCTACATTTCTAAAGGGTAAATAGGCCGAAAGATAGTCTAATTTACCTATTTTCTCGTGATGAACAAACTTTTGCTTTTGCTTAATAATTAATTGATAATAAGCCTCATAGTTCATTTGTTTGCTTTGCAATTTATCCTTAAAAATTTCGGGACGCGAAGTAGCTAGTAGTTGGCCATTTTCATCGTATAAATGAATGTCTATGTATAAAACATCAGCAAATTTCATCAATAATTCATTGAGGTTTCTAAATTCATAATTATTCCAACGGGGTGTTAAGCGTGGTTCGTACAGCAACTTATGAGCTAATTCATTATTCACCAACTGAATTTTTTCGTTCAGGGTGTTGTAGTGCTTATCGCGATACAAGCCATAGATATAATAAACCGTTCCGCCGCCCACAACCAGCAAAGAGACAACTAACATAGCAACCATAGAGAATTGTATTTGCCATTTCAGGCCAAAACGAATTTTAAATTTATGATGCAAAAGATTATAAATAATAACTAAAAAACTAACTAACAGGTAGAAAGCAAGAAAAAGATAGGAGAAAGAAATAAGATAATCCATAAGTGTATTTTCTTTACGGCTAACTATAATAACGTTGTCTTTATCTAACCAATAGGCAAGATGATGAAATCCGCCTTTGGTAAAATTAGAAAATTCGGAATCTTTTGGTTGCTTTAAATTTAGTTTTATATCATAAGGATAATCACCATGTTGCGTAATTAGTGTTCCGTATTTGTATTTGGCATACTGAAAATCCTTATAGCGCGATTTTCGAGCAATCTTTTTATCTAAAAGTAATTCTGGATAACCTGCTTCTTCGGTTTGTAATTTACTATCTAATTCTAAAAAAAGAGAAATTTCTGGTATTTCTGTACTAATTTTGTATTTTAGCCATCCTAAATAGCTAATTCGGCCGTTCAGATTATCTAAAAAATAAAAATCCGAATGCTGTAAGCGCGAACCGGATAAATTTTTCACTTTTGTAAAATAGTTATAGCATAATTCAGCTCTATCCTCATCGTCTATCCAGATAGAATCTGTTGGACTACTGATGGTAACCTGTAAATCATATTTACTTAAATAGCCTTTTAAATATTTTTGAGCAATATATTTACGAATATAATCGGGGCTTGAATAAATAGTACTCAAACTTTGAATAATAAAAGTATCATTCTGTAAATTAACCTGTTTCTGAATAAAAAAAAGTTCGGCGATCGGATCCCGTTCTGCTGCTAAGTTTATAGCTATAACTTGCTCGGTTTCGGTTTTCTTATTCATTACATCTTTTTGTACCAGAAAAACGGTATAAAGAGCCAACAAAACAACAAAAAGAACATAGCTAAAATAGACCGCCTTTTTATAAACGCTTCGGAAGTAATAAACAGTAAAAGAAAAAACAAACAAAAATAGATAGGATAGAAAAAAATTATGTTCATAACTAAAAACATTAATTACCAGCGCTATCGGAATGGCTACTATAAACGCAATTATATTCTCATTTCTTGTAATTTCTCCAAATTCTTTTACTAATTTCTCAAGCAATAACCAAAAAGCACCTAAAAGTAATGCAATAATTGTATAGCCATAAAAACTAAAAATATTTAATTTCAATACTTTATATAGAGCAAAATGAATACTTGAGTTTTGAATGAGATTATTAATATACTGGTAACTAAATTCAAAGAAAACAAAGACAAGAATTAAAAGCAAAACTTTACCAAATGGGAAATTTTTTATCTTTTGCCTAAACTCGATACTACGAAAAACAAAAAAAGAAAGGAAAAAAAGAAGTAAAGCATTCATTAAAAAATCACCGAGAGAAGCAAACCAAAAAGACTGGCTAAAATACTGCGGTTTAAACATCTCGGCATGATAAATATTGGCAGGGAATTTATCGGCTATCATCCAATATCTTAAAGAAACAAACGTAATAATTAATAGCCCTAAAATAAATAGATTATTATATTTTGTCGAGGCTTTTTTGGCCAATTCATATATTAGCAGAAGGAACAAAAACAATGAAGTAAGATAGAAAAAAATAGAGGTATTGAAATAGGGCTTATCAGAAAATTTCGCAAAAGCAGGCATAAGTTTTAACAAAAAATGACCATCAATATCAGCTACATCTATGCCGAGTGCTTTTTCGTTCGTTTCAATCTTTACACTTGGAGGTACTTGTAATCCACTATAAAAAGCTGGTACCAGAAACTTGTTATGCAATGGATAGTCGTGCTTAATAAGGCTTAAACAAAGTAATTTGTAATGCCCTTTTAACAAGTGATTTTGCAGATAATATCCTGTTCCGCCCTGATATATCCTTTTAAAAACAAGTGTATCTACAAATTTACGACTAATTTCAACTTTCGTGCTCGACCAAAATTTCAAACTATCGTTTTGATATACGAACACAGCATAGCCCTTATTGCTAAGTTGTTGACTATTTATATAATCTGCAATCGCCAATAGACTATTTCTATTTGTGGACGAATCGCCCAAAAGGGAATAAACCTCGGCTAATATTTTGTCTGATTTTTTACTCCTTTCTTGTAATTTGTTGGTAAATAATTCAAGACTAAAACCGAGATGCGTTTCTTTGGGATTCCAAAATAAAATACCCTTATCAAAAAAATAGGCAATTATTGAGCTGAGTATAAAAATAGCTGCAATGATTACTAATTTCTTATCTTTTATCGCAAAGGGCATTTTCATTATTTTATGGCTAAAAGTATCATTTTTTCACGAATTTTCAAATGTGTTTTATTATAGAAATCGGTCAGACAGATTGATTTATTAAAATTTCAAAAAAACAAAACACTCATTTACAATTAATTAATTAAACCCTCCGACCGATTTCTATGTAAATTCACCTTCTTATATAGGACACTTCAAATGTCTTTTCAAAATAAACATCTTTATTTATCAAAGATAAGGCCAGAATGGTGAAGCAGCATTCAAGCCATCTAATCATTATGATAGGGTTCTCCTTGGATAATTGTAAAAGCTCGATAAATTTGTTCAATAAAAATCAAGCGTATAATTTGATGCGAAAAAGTCATTTTAGATAAGGATATTTTAGATTTTGCTTTGGTATACATTTCGACCGAAAACCCGTAAGCACCACCGACAACAAAAACGAGATGTTTGACTGAGTGCAGGATTTTTTGCTCTATCTCGCTAGCAAATTGGCGCGAGCTAAATTCCTTTCCGTTTTCATCTAAAAGGATAATATGCGCTTCTTGTGGTATTTTTTTTAGAAATATAGCGCCTTCCAACTCTTTTATCTCTTTGGGTGACCTATTTTTAGCTCCCTTTACATCGGGCAATTCAATTATCTCAAATTTCAGGTAACGCTTTAAACGCTTAATATACAGTTCTAGACCTTCTCTCACAAAGGCAAAATTGGTTTTTCCAATTACATAAAGACTTATTTTCATGTTCTTTTCCACTCAAATCTTAT
This sequence comes from uncultured Bacteroidaceae bacterium, assembly GCA_964421365.1. Classification (GTDB taxonomy): domain Bacteria; phylum Bacteroidota; class Bacteroidia; order Bacteroidales; family DYOH01; genus CAYQXT01. The sequence continues at coordinate 118 of CAYQXT010000320.1, read as the reverse complement.
TCCAAAAAAATTCCCGAAAGCAATACCTTTCGGGAATTTTAATTACTACTGAATGCGAGACAATTATCTTACAATAATTATGGGTTTAGAAATCCAGTTTCCGTTTACCTTCATTTTC
>CAYQXT010000319.1:0-4713 GCA_964421365.1 uncultured Bacteroidaceae bacterium | reverse complement strand
GCTATTTGCATGGCTTGTCCGGCCACCTCTATGGCATAATACGGTTGATTCACTTTTACCTGTTCAAAAATTTGAATCAATATTTTTATGGCTGTACTATCTTGCCCCTTAGTCTTAAGATGTATCTCTAATTCCTGTTTCAAATTCGCAAGTTGCTGTGTCTGTGCAAATCCAAAATCTAAAATAAAGAATAATAAAACAATGATGAATATTTTTTTATACATTTCTTTTTCTCTAATTCTTGATTGCCTAATTAGTGTCCATCCATAAAAACCAATAACTACTTCCTATCTAAGAAACACAAATAAGCATAAATAATTTCTATTGAGCAAAACCGCTATTCGACTCTAGTAAAACCTTTACCAAACAAGGATATAATTATCACTTCATTATCACAATTTTATAACTACATTTAACTATTAATTACAATATATTACATACACTTCACAATATTATATCACAACAAAATATCTACGACATTATGGATACACACTAAATTTAGGGGGATTTTTACAAAATTACAAATTAAGTTCTTAATCCAAAAACTAAAATATCATCTACCTGTTCATTCTTAGCTTTCCATTCGTAAAAAATTTCAGACAAAACCTGCTTCTGATAATCTAAAGGATTATTGTGCACATTTGTCAACATTTTTTTAAATCGTTTTGTCATAAATTTTTTATTAAATTCTCCTCCAAACTGATCTTTATACCCATCGGAAAATAAATAAATGGTTTCTCCGGCAGCAAACTTTCTGGTGGTTAAGCTAAAAGGATCTTCTTTGTTAATGTGAATCCCAATAGGCATTTTATCTGCTTTCATTTCCTGAATTTCCTCCCTATTCTTCTCAAAAAAATAGATTGAATTATTAGCTCCCGCAAAGTACATTTCCATTTTTTCATAATCTAAAGAGATAAGAGCAATATCCATTCCATCCTGATTTTCTCCTGCTTTTCCGCGTTGATGGAGGGAAATTATAAAATGCTCTCGGAGGCGATTCAAAACTTCATCAGGCATAATATCATTATTCTCAGAACGTTGTATTATATTGTTCAGGTAAGAAATTCCCAAAAGACTTAAAAAAGAACCTGGGATTCCATGCCCGGTACAGTCGGCAACCGCTATATAAATCTTGCGCCGGTGTACGTTGACCCAATAAAAATCCCCACTTACAATATCTCTGGGCAAATTAAGTACAAAGTAATTATCAAAAAAAACTGATTTGAGAAATATTTCGAGCGGTAGCATAGCTCTCTGAATCCGACTAGCATACTCAATACTGGAGGTCATTTCTTTATTTTGTAAACTAATCTTATCCCGCTGTTTTTCTAATTTATATTTTTGAGAATAAATTTCTCTTTCGGCTTTTTTTATTGGAGTTATATCTACATCCACTACTACATACCTGAAAATACTCCCATTGTCGTTATATACCGGCGTTATATTCGTTTGATACCAGATGGAAGTATTGTTTTCCAAATTATCTTTTGTAGTATATATAACTGGTTTGTGTGTTTCGTCAATGTACTTTAAAGCTTTTATGATATCTGGCCGAATCTTATTTTTAATTTTGTTAAAATTTGAACCCTGATATTTATTAAATTTATACTGGAAAAATTGTGTAAACCCTGTATTCCACCATTCTATATTCCCTTTTTCATCTAGAATAACAACCGAGTTGCTTGTACTTTTAGCGACCATAGATAATTGCTTCAGCTCATTATTGGATAGTTCAAGAATTTCTGCCTGGCTTTTTAATTGTTCTGATTGGGCTCTGATTTCTTCTTTTTGACTATAAATTTTAGCTGTTCTCTTTTTTACTAAATTTTCGAGAATCTGATTCCGCTGCACTAATCTACGAGCATTTTGTTCTATAACACCCAGAATAAGAAAGATGATAAGGGTTAAATACAAAAGATAAGCCCAAAAGGAAAGATACCAAGGCCTTTTTATTTCAAAATATAATATTGTTTCTTTGCTGATTTTATGATAAATATTGGTTGCTTTCACATGAAATGCATATTTACCGTAGGGTAAATTAGTGTATCTTATATTATCACTTTTTTGATATGAAGACCACTTTTTATCATATCCCCGAAGGAAAAAGCAATATTTAATCTCCTTCACATAGCGATAGTAAGGAATAGAAAAATTAATACTTACCGTATTATCTTTATAGGCAAATTTTCCTATATGAAGTTTAGAACAGCACGAATCTTTCTGTAAATTAGAAAAATGCAATTGCAACTTTTTATTACCCATTGTAATGGAATTAATCAAAGGAAAGCGTTTAATTGCATTATTAACTTTCTTTAGGGGATTAAATGCATATACGATAGTATGAGAGGCCAGCCATATTAGATTCGTTTTTTCTGCAGTAATGTCTGTTTCCGTTTTTACTGTATTCAGAGGGTAAAAAGGTTCAAATATTTTCTGATTACTATCTAAATAAAAGAATCCTTTATTACTCATAAACCATTTTTGTTTCCCAACGGTAAATATGTTATCTATAATTAGCGAATCTTTATCAAAATCCAGATTCCATAATTTTAGAGGTTTAAAGGTGTAGTCGACTATTTGCGCGGTACTGTCCTTAAGGCCGTACAAACCATTATTTGTGGCCACAACCACTTGACTATCGACAAAAAATGGGCGATTATAATCCTTATTAGGTAAACCATTTTTATCATTAAAGACTTTGCTTTCATATTCTAACTGCTCGTAATTATTTACATGAATTATTGCCAAACCTTCTCTGGGTATTTCAGCCCATAAATTACCTTTCTTATCGAAAGCCAGATATTTTGTTTCATAATCAAAAGCATATAACTTTCCCAACTGCTTTATGTTAAATTTATCGTTGATAATTTTATATATATATATTCCATGATTTTGCGAGGCAACAAAATATTTTTCGTGATGAGGAACTTGTAATATCTTCTCCGAACTGTATAAGTTCTCTTTATTAAAAATCTTCTGACCTTTAATCTCTATCAGATTTCTGAGTGCAGTTGCAAATAAGCTTTTATGTGTAGTGTAAGGTGATTTAAAAACCTGAAAATCAGAAATAAAATAATATTTCTTACTTAACAAACTTATTTTCTTTTTGGCGGGCACTAATGAAATTTTAGACTTATTTAATATATACAAACCATTATAAGTACCTATATATAGTGTTTTATTATAATATTTAATCTCTTTAATGCTACCATTTAGTCCATCTTTTTTAGTAAACTTACGTAAGGGGGATGAATAATTAATATATGAAATTCCATTTTCGGTTGCCAGCCAAATATCATTCTCTTTGTCCTGAAAAGCACCATAAACACCATTAGAACTTAATCCATTATCTGAACTTAATATTTTCCTAATTTTGAGGTTCTTATCTAAAAGCACTACTCCGCCTAAAAGAGTTGTAATTAACAAATTACCATCTCTCAAATAAATAGCAGAATAGGGGTAATTATCTGTCAGATAAGAGTTATAACCCGTATTTACTTTTTCCCAGTTGTGGAGATTTGTTTTCCTGTAAATTCCATTAGTAGCAGTGATGACCACGAATTCATTTTTGGGTGATTTTAGTAAACTATATACTTTATATTTGGCCTGTTTTTTCAGTTGGTTTAGTCCGATAATTTTTTTGCCTTGAACAATTGCCAGCCCCTCTTTTTCATCAACAATATAAATCTTGTTCTGAATTTGAAATCCTCTGAATTTTTTATAAGCGTTCGGAATTTCAATTTTGGTTATGCTATCATTAACTACATAAACAATTTTATTTCGATCCAAAAAGTAAAATAAAGTATCGTGTTGCTTGAAAGTTCTCCATACATCCACAAAGTTAAGCTTCGGAAAGGAGTTCTGGTAGAGATTTTTATATTTCAAATCAGAATCCTTTACATAAAAATACCCAAATTCGCCCTGCCCGCCTATTGCGATTTTTTTATCAGAAATTAAACAAATACTCCGAAGTATAGACTGTTTTTGTAGTGGATACAACTCCCAGTCTGAACCATTAAATTGCAGAAGACCAAAATTATTACCAAAGTACATTCTACCAACTGAATCCTGAGCAATAGACCAATTTTGAGGGCTGGCTTTATAAGTTTCAAAACTATAATTTTGAATCTCCGGTGTTCCGATAAATGAAGTTTCCTGACCCTTTGAAATATAAGCAGATAAAATAAATAGTATAAATAAAATATTCCTTTTTAACATCCGTAACTTTAATAAGTTCAAAAATAACATTTTTTTGCATAAAAAAAAAGGAGGAAGCAATAAATCACTTCTCCTTTTTTTTGAAGCTCTAATACTACTTTTGATGATACTTATTAATCCCGGAATCAAGAAATTGGACAAAATTCTCTATATTTGTATCAAAAGCACGTGGCGAAGCTAATATATTACCCTGATTATCCAATAATACATAATAAGGTTGGGCATTTATGCCAAAATGCGAAATTTGAAAATCGGCATACTTCTTTCCAATTGTTTTTTTCATTTTACCATCGTAACTTGATTTTATCCAATCTTTTTCCGGTAAATCTGTTTTATCATCCACATATAAAGAAATCACTACAAAATCGTTTTTTAAACGGGACAATACATCAGGATTTGACCAAACTCTTTCTTCCATTTTACGGCAATTTACACATCCATGCCCTGTAAAATCAAGAAAAACAGGTTTCCCTAATTTTTTGGCACAGGCCATAC
>CAYQXT010000318.1:0-4736 GCA_964421365.1 uncultured Bacteroidaceae bacterium | reverse complement strand
TCGGCTGAGCCTGTCTTCTGTTTTTATTAAAGGAATATCTTCTTTTAAACTCCGGGAATATTAGACAGTTTGACATCTTTGCTTACCTGAATTCAAAACATTAACACTTTGATTAATCGTATTTTAGGTTTAGTTAATCCTTTAGAAATGATTCCTAAAAATTTAGAAATCTGCAGCTTTATTTTATTTGTTATCTTTGCATTGGAATCCATCATTGACTGTTTTGGTTTGTTTTTAGCTACAAAGATAGTCATTGGAGTCCATTTTTAAGGAATCTTTAATTCGTTTTTTGAGGAAACTCAAGTCTAAAGTCGATTTTTAATTCATCTATTTTTTTAATATTTTTGTTTTGTAGCATAATTATGCTACTTTTTAAAGTTTTTATTGCTTGATTTTTAAGCAATAAAATTGGTGCGAAATTTTAGTAAAGTATTATTGGAAATTAGCAATGAAAATATTTTTTTACTATTGTATTAATTTTTAACTTAGCCTTATAAAAAGAAGAATCATGAAAAAATTAATTGCTTATTTTAGTCCAGAATGGAAACAAAACCTGTTTGAAGAGCAAAAAACGAATGCTTTTATAATCATTTCAATATCTCTTCTTTTGCTTGTCCTTCTTCTCCTTTTGCAAGATATCTTATCGCCAATTAGCAATCCAGTTGCAATATACATAATTCCAATAGCCGGATTATTTATCATAATTGATTTGTTTATTCTGAAAAAAAAAGGGATAAAAATTGCAGGCAATATCTTTTCCCTTATCCTTGTTTTGTTTCAAGCTTTTGTTCTGAACCATTTTAATACAGACATTTCAGTACTGACTAAATATTTGCATGGTTTTTATCTTGTTCTTTCCCTTTTCGTAATCGGTGTTCTATTTGCCTCGCGTCCTATTTTAATTCTAAATTCAATAATCATATTAATCAGCACTACCCGCAATTATTTTTTTGGTCTGAGACAACTTCCACATCAGGTAAATATGGTGAAATCGGGTTATTTTTACCATAGCATTTCCTTACTACTAATCTTTTTAATTTTATATTTTACGAGTAAATTTGTAGAAAAAGCGATTAATGCAGCTTATGAAAATGCCGAAAAAAGCAAACAAAAAACGGATATTTTATTAAAACTTGCTTTGGGAATAAAAGAAAGTGCCGATAATGTTTATAATGCAAGCATTCAACTCTCTAAAATCTCGCAACAAATCTCGCAGAATGCCAATGAGCAGGCCGCCACAAGCGAAGAAATCTCCGCCTCCTTAGAAGAAAATTTAGTCATAATTAGTTCCAATACAGAAAATGCGGCATTAACCGGAAATACATCCAAAAAATCGGCCAAAGAGATGAAAGCAAATCAAGACATTTTTAGGCAAACGATTAAATCCGTCTCCGAAATAAGCGAAAAAATAAGTATTATCAGTGAAATAGCAGGCAAAACAGATCTGCTCTCTATAAATGCTGCCATAGAAGCCGCGAGAGCCGGTCAGGTAGGAAAAGGATTTGCCGTAGTAGCCCAAGAAATAAAAAAATTAGCCAATAAAACAAAAATTGCTTCCGATGAGATAAATAAATTATCACAAGAAGGACAACATATTTCCAAAATAGCCGGTGAGAAATTAGAACAAATAATTCCAGAAGTTACTAAAAGTGCCCAACTTGTTGAGGATATTGTTGTAGCCAGTAAAGAGCAACTAAAAGGAATAGAAGCCATAAATTCCTCGGTGCTGCAACTTACCGAAATCACAAATGAAAATTCAACTTCTGCCGAGGAAATGTCTACATCGGCCGAAGAACTTTCTGCCCAAGCCGAGCAACTGAAAAGTTTAATTGCCGAATTTGAAATTGATAATTTAACGAAAAAAATAATAAATAAACCAGAAATAAAGCCAGAAAAAACATATACAGAGCAAGGATTAGACATTAATCTGAATAAACCAGATGATTTTGAAGATGATTTTGAAAAATATTAACTCAAGTAATGATTTATTATTTGAAAAACTATACTTCCATGTTCATTTCTTATTATCTTCGCACCATGAAAAAGCTCAGTTTGTTATTTCTTTTTATCCTGCCTCTGTTTGTTCAGGCGCAAGAAAATACATCTATACAATTAGATGATGCTTTACTCTGGGAAATTAGTGGAAACAATCTTAAAAGCCCTTCTTATCTCTTTGGAACCATGCACATCATGCCTGCCGGTGAATTTTTCTTTCCACAGAGGACACTCGATAAACTCAAAAAATGTAAGATTTTAGCTTTAGAAATAGATATTAACATCCCGCTAAAAGAGCAAATCAAGCTGGCGCAGGAAATCTTACTTCCCAAAGGCAAAACCGTGCAGAACTATCTCAACGACAAAGAATATAAGTTGTTTAAGTCCTATCTTAGAGACACGCTGGATATAAGCAAGAAAAAGTATAACAAATATATACGCTTTAAGCCCTTTTATATTTATTCTATTCTGTTGGCCAATGAAATAGGCAAAGTTAAAAGCTACGAAAAAGAACTGAATAAAGTAGCCAAACAAAAAGGAATAAAAACAATAGGCTTAGAAAGTATTCAGTTTCAGATGGCTTTGGTGGATAGCATTCCCATTAAGAAGCAAGCCCTTTCTATTCTGGGCGGAGATATTAAAGCCGAATTTGATAAAATGCTCACTATTTACAAAAAGCAAAATCTAAGCGCCCTTTTCCGCTTAATCAGTGCTGAATCTGATTTTGACGAGATGGAGAAAGATATGCTACAAAAGCGAAATGAAAAATGGATACCGATTATTGAAAAGCTAATAAGCAAAAAGCCGGCTTTTATTGCTGTAGGAGCAGGACATATCGCCGGAGCGCTTGGAATCATTAACCAATTGCGCCAAAAAGGATACACGGTTAAAGCCGTTAAATAATTATGAATTGTCAATATTACTTTATTTACAATTAATGAGTTCAGTATAAAAATGTAAATTTGCATCGAAACCGGTCGGACGGCTTCATTAAGCATTGTAAGTAAGCTGTCTATTTGTACAGTTTTAATAAATCTATCCGTCCGACCGGTTTTTAGACCGAACTCATTAATTATTCACCATTAACAATTAAATCAGTGTTTTTAAAAAAATATCAAGAAGGAGAAAATAAGGCGATTTATTATGTACTGGGGATTTTAACTGTTTTTGTGGGCTTTATTGTCGGCCAGATTCCCTATGGCTTTACTATTACGCTACTAAAACAGTTTAATCCGGCAAAAGCAGAAAGTTTGCAAACAGCAATGCTAAATGTCCAAAATACAGGGATTAGCAACAATACCGTATTTTTATTTAATCTGATTCCTTTTCTTTTCGGAATGGCTGCTTTGTATATTGTAATCAGGTATTTTCATAAGCGGAGCTTCAAAAGTCTTATTACCGCAGCACCAAAATTCCGGTATAAACGATTTACTTTTGCTATGCTCGTCTGGTTTGCACTCAATATTTTATCCGAATTAGTTATTTATTTGCTCTATCCTGAAAATTATCAGTTGAATATTCACTGGCATACATTTTTACCCTTACTGATTATTAGTCTTTTATTAATTCCTTTTCAGGCCAGTTTAGAGGAAATTCTTATCAGAGGTTATCTTTTGCAAGCGTTTACATCACTGTTAAAGAAGCCCTGGCTCGCGATTATTCTAAGTGCTTTGGTTTTTGCCTCCTTACATTTAAGTAATCCAGAGATAAAAGAATTTGGCTTACTGGTTACATCCTATTACTTTCTCTTTGGTCTTCTGGCTGCCTATATTGCCTATCTCGACAACGGACTGGAAATTCCTATGGCCATCCATATCATTAATAACTTATATGGTGCAGTCATTGTGAGTTATAAAGATTCGGTTTTTTCTACCGATGCCCTGATACAAGTCCAAAGCACCAATCTAAGTGTTTTAATGACAGTCTCAACAGCCATGATTCTCGTTTTTTTTGGATTAATGCTATGGAGATATAAATGGAGACTTAAATAAAAAAAAATAAGAAAACACCCGAAATATTTTTTACAACATAAAAAAAAATATATTTTTGTAGCAGAAAAGATTAGAAACATAAATATAGCTAAATAATGTCGCAAAACATCGGAAAAATCGTGCAGGTTATTGGCCCTGTAGTTGACGTTAGCTTTGAAGGCGAAGGCAATAATTTGCCGGATATATACGAAGCCCTTGAAATAACTAGAGATGACGGCCATAAAATCATAGTAGAAGTACAACAACACATCGGTGAACATACTGTTAGAGCCGTATCTATGGACTCTACAGATGGTTTACAACGGGGATTAGACGTTGTGGCCAAAGGAGCTGCTATTACCATGCCTGTTGGAGAAGATATAAAAGGCCGTTTATTTAATGTAGTTGGTCAGGCTATTGACGGTATCGGCGAAATGGATAATACCAATGGTTATGAGATTCATCGCGAACCTCCTAAATTTGAAGATTTATCTACCGAATCGCAAGTTTTATTTACAGGAATTAAAGTAATAGACCTATTAGAACCCTATTCAAAAGGAGGAAAAATTGGTTTGTTTGGTGGTGCCGGTGTAGGAAAAACCGTAATCATCATGGAGCTGATTAATAATATAGCTAAAGCATATAGCGGGTTATCCGTATTTGCCGGTGTTGGCGAACGTACCCGTGAAGGTAACGATTTATTACGTGAAATGTTGGAATCCGGCGTTATTAACTATGGCGATGCTTTTCGTGAAGATATGGAAAAAGGGG
>CAYQXT010000317.1:0-4740 GCA_964421365.1 uncultured Bacteroidaceae bacterium | reverse complement strand
GAGCGTTCAAATTAGCCTGAAAATTTGACATTAGTAAGGCAGCTGCTATACCTTTACCGGAGACATCGGCAATGCAAAATCCTATTTCATCATCATTAAATTGTATAAAATCAAAATAATCGCCACCAACTTCAAAATGGGGTAGATAAAAGGAGGAAACAAAGAATTTTTCGTTTTGTGGATAGGTTTTAGGATCTGGAATAAGCATAGATTGTATATTGGAGGCTAAAATAAGCTCCTTTCTTAGCGCTTCTTGCTGTAAACTTTTGCGGAAAAGACGCTTATTCTCTATCGAAACCATGATGATATTCGTGAGTGTTTGAATAAAGTGCAAATGGCGAATAGTTGGACTCACTCCGTCTTGTTCTTCATCAATATCACCAATTAGCACATAAGCTAAAGCTTGTTGATTGTGAAATATGGGAATGATTATATCAAAACTTCTAAATACACGATTACTGAGAGCTGGTGTGGTGGTTATTTCTTCTATGGGGGTAAGCTCTTTTTTTACATCTATTGTTTCTACTTTGTCGCGTTGAAAACCCGACCGCAAAATTATTTTCCAACGATTGTCTTGATTGCTGAAAATTAAAACTTTACCTATGTTTAGTTCTTGTTTTAATAATTTTTCGTAGCGAGCTAATAAAATGGGTGTTGACACATTCGCATTAATTGCTTGTGTGAAATCAAGCAAGGTATCTAGCTTAAAATTACAGAATTCCAGTCTCTTTAGCGATGGATTTTTCAAAACAAATTAACTTATAAATTATCGCAATGAAATTAAGCAAATCTTAGCTAAGAAAAAATTTTTTGTTAAAAAAAATGTAAGTTATTTTATAACTATTTGATTTGTTGTGTATTATTGTGAAAATAAAAACTTTGCCAAAGTTTAAATCTTAAAAACTCTGGTAAAGTTTTTTTATTATCTTGGTTTGCCTATTTTCTAACTCGTTCGGAATAGGAGCGGTCTCTAGTATCTACTTTTATAATGTCTTCTGTATTAACGAATAAGGGAACATAAATCGTTGCTCCTGTTTCTACGGTTGCAGGTTTTAACGAATTGGTAGAAGAGGTATCGCCTCGCATTCCGGGTTCTGTATAAGTGATTTTTAAAACAACAAATGGAGGTAAATCAACAGAAATAGGCGTTTCTGTGTCGGCATGAACAACAATTTGTACTTCTTGTCCTTCTTTTATTAAATCGTGATTAGTAATCATATCTTCTTGCAAGGATGTTTGTTCGAAGGTTTCGGTGTGCATGAAGTGATAGCCAATATCATCATGATATAAATACTGGTGGGGGCGGGTTTCAATTCGAGCTGTTTTGACTTTTACTCCTGCATTAAAGGTGTTTTCGATTACTTTTCCGGTAGTTAAACTTTTTAGTTTGGTACGGACAAATGCACTCCCTTTTCCGGGTTTTACGTGCTGAAACTGGACTATAGTAAACAGGTCGTTATTAAATTCAATACAAAGTCCGTTTTTAAAATCTGCGGTTGTTGCCATAATTCGTTGTTTATATTTTTTACGCAAAAGTACAAAAAAATACGAATTCCAAAATTTCATTTTTAGCTTTGCTCGTTATTATAGGATAAAATCCAGATTCCTAGAAACATGAGTAGACCGTTTACGAGCAATAATTCAAAGCCGAACCGATAACCCCAGAAAAGTTGAGCACTATATTTTCCAATAAAATAAGTGAGAATTGGTGAAAGTACTGCAACTATTGGAATGTACTTATCTTTTACTTTACGATGTGATATCAAACCAAAAGTAAATAAGCCTAATAATGGGCCATAAGTATAGCCTGCTACTCTGAAAAGTGCGGTTATTACTGTAGAATTGTTGAATGAACGAAAAAGCAAGATAACCACAATTAATATAAATGAAAATGAAAGGTGTACTATTCGTCTAATTTTTCGATTTTTGGGATTATCTTCTTCAATATTCAAATGAAGAAAATCTATGGAGAAAGCTGTTGTTAGTGCTGTGAGAGCAGAGTCGGCGCTTGAAAAAGCTGCGGCAATGATTCCTATTAGAAAGAAAATGCCTAAAATGCCCCCTATATGGGTAATGGCAATAATCGGAAATAAATCATCGGGACTATGAAGAATACCTTCATATAGTAATCGTATGCCTGCTTCTGTATGAACAAATTCTAAACCGATATGAGCACCATAAATGTATAGTAGCACACCGAGAGTCATGAAAAGTAGATTTACCGGAACCAACGCAAAACTGAACCAAAGTATATTTTTTTGTGATTCTTTTAGTGTTTTTACAGTTAGGTTTTTTTGCATCATATCTTGGTCTAATCCGGTCATGACAATGGCTATAAATGCTCCGGCAAGAAATTGTTTGTAGAAATTGGTGGGCGAATGGCTGTTCCAGTCAAAAATTTTGGAATAGGGATGGGCTTTTATAGCACTAAAGGTACTCGAAAAATCAAAGTTTAAGGCTTTGGCTATGAAATAAATGCTGAAGATAACGGATAAAAGCATAAATGTAGTTTGAAGGGTATCGGTATATACAACCGTTTTAATTCCTGCTTTATAGGTGTATATCCAAATTAAGAATACCGTTACAATTACGGTGAGTGCAAAGGGAATTTTTAGCGGGGCAAAAAAAGCTAGATGCAAAACACCGGCAACCAAAAACAGTCTGAAAGAGGCACCGATTATTCTTGAGAGCAGGAAAAATGCAGAACCTGTTTTATAGGAATATTTGCCAAAACGATAGTCTAAAAACTGATAGATAGAAATTAAATTATTTTTGTAATATAAGGGTAATAATACTAGTGCTATAACTGCATAGCCTACCAAATAGCCCAATACCATTTGGAAATAATATAGATTTATATTTCCCACATCGCCCGGAACAGAAATGAAGGTTACGCCTGAAAGCGAAGCACCAATCATCCCGAAAGCAACCAAATACCATGGCGACCTACGATTAGCCGTAAAAAAAGAGGCTGAATTTGATTTTTTCCCGGTAAAATAAGAGATTAATAGTAGTAGGCTAAAATAACTGGCTATTACACCAAAGACAAGAATCGGACTCATGAATAATTTTTGGCACGAAAATACAATTTTATTTGGTTTCTAAAACATGGTTTTGTCATTCGGTAGAATATGGCACAATATTTAGTATTATAAGTACGGAAAACGACAGGTGGTGTCGTACAGTCGCCAAAAAAATCACGTTTTTGCATAGGACTTAATGATGATTTTGGTAAAATTGGACGGACTATATAATGTCAGTAGTTTTAAAAAACAACAGCTATCTATGTAATGCTTATAAAAGTATGAATAATTTATATCAACCTTTGGAAGTAGAATTTGTTCCTTCGCCCTATAAGGCCAAAGCCTTAAATCTAACAGAATTTTTGGTACTGCTGAGGCAAGAAGAAGATTTTTTTAGAGGCGAGCAGTATAATACTCAATTAATGATTACCCGCCTACGCAAAATTTTTTACGATGCCTATGGCTGGAATAGAGAATTGATAAGAGGTGCAGCTAATATCAAAGCTCGATATGAGGTAAAAATGGTTCCTGCAGGAGAATCAGGTCATCTGGTGCGTAAAGTGCTGGTTCGTAAAAACGATTGGATGAATCCGAATGCAGGGACAGTACCAGAAATATATACAAATGATAATCAGGAAATCACCCTACCTAATGGCCTTTACTGCGATATAGGGCACGTTTTGGCCGGCATGGACTGTTTTAATTATCCGCAGGTAGTGGCACCACTACCTACAAAACTTCTGTTTCTGAAAGATTTAGTACCCCATGGAAACAAAAATATGGATGTTGCAACCTGGTTAGGCGATTTAGCCAGTATCTCAGGCGAAATACTCTACGCACAGATTTATCACCATAAAAAATTAAATGAATTTGAGATACAGCAACTTGTTTTTGCTTGTGCCCCTGGGCAGGATATGTTGGGTAATATTGATGCCTACGCCATAGCTCGCTTATATATCCTTTCTTCCTCGGAAGGAAAAAGGGTAAGTGATATTTTTGCAGACTTCTACCGGCCAGATAATCCGATGCAAAAATATCGTTTCCATTATTTTTGTGAACAAGTAAATTTGAAAAACTGGAATGGCGAAAATTTTGAAAATGAGCAAGAATGGCTTCGATATAATACAAGGGAATTAAGAAATACTTTAATTTTTTATCTCGCAACCCGATTTCCAAAACCATCGGCTTATTTCTACGATTTACTAACGTATTTACATCATTATGATAAAGGCTCTTTTTTATCTACAATTATTCTAAATTTTCTTATTGCACTAAAAAAAGAAATAAAAATGCTGTAATAATTTATTTTTTTTGTATTATTGTTTGTTTGAATTTTTTCCGCCCCAAATATATATATTAGCATGAAACAGAAATTAATTATCCTACTCACTATAGTAGCCATGTTTTTGTTGCCTCTTACAGGTGCCTATTTCCACTATAACGGGAGTTTTCCTTCTAATTTTTTTAATTTTCCTCCACTTTCTCCCTCTCCTAAACCCGATTTTAATTTAACTGTTTTTGTTATTTTATCCCTAATAGAATTATTCATTGTTTTATTTTATGCTGCACCTTCTATTTTTGGATTTAAAAAAAACGTTCAATCAATAAAAATTTCCAAAGAATCTTTTCCCTGGTGGTTTTGGATGGGATTATGCATTCTGCTCCCGAGTATTTACGTACTATGGTCTCACCAATCTTCTCCTCATTTTTGGGTAGC
>CAYQXT010000316.1:0-4757 GCA_964421365.1 uncultured Bacteroidaceae bacterium | reverse complement strand
GATAATTTATCATTGAACAGGCTTAATCTTACTTTTACCATTTATTATCACCCAAAATTCTTAAAAGACATTGGTTTTTTTACCCAAATTTACCAAGGTTTGGACTATTACAATATATACTTTAATCATCAAATCAGCATAATTCGTTTTGGAATAATGACTGAAAAATTAAGATTTTAATTTAAAAAAAAACAAAATGAAGACAAAAATAATTCTATTTTTAATGTTATTGGTAAGCAATACTTTTGTAAAAGCACAAAATAATGTAGAGATTACCGGATTTGCCCGTAATTATACTGGTGTTATATACGACAATGGCGATTTTTCTATCTTACAAAATACTTTTAACCTGAATTTTCAAAAAACAGGTGATAAAGTAGCCTTTAAAGTCAATCCTTTACTTTATAGCTACGGAACAGATAGCCTCGATTTTCATTTACGCGAAATTTATTTAGATCTTTATTTTGATAAATTTGATTTACGCATAGGAAAGCAACAAATTGTTTGGGGAAAAGCAGATGGTGTATTTATTACAGACGTAGTATCACCCTTAGATTTAAGCGAATTTCTATTACCCGATTTTGATGAAATCCGTAGAGGTGTATATGCTACAAAATTCGATTATTATATGGGTAGCAATACTTTAGAACTTGTTTGGAAACCCATAATGACCCCAACAGAGCTACCCAAAGCCAATTCTATTTGGTACATCCAGCCCGATTTCCCGGCGCCTACCACTTTCAATTACTCAAAATCACAAATAGAAGCCAGTTTAGAAAATAGTGAGATTTTTGGAAAATACTCTTTGAGTTCTTCTATTATAGATTTAGATTTAATGGGAGCCTATACATGGGATGCCACACCTACAATGCACGTTCAGAAGCAGATAACAATAGACCAGACCACTCATAAACCCAGCTTAACCGGCTTAACTATTTTCCCGGAGCATCACCGACTAACTTTGGGCGGAGCCTCGTTTAGCACGACCATTAAAGGATTTGTTTTTAGGGGAGAAGCTGCCTATTACACCGGAAAATATTTTCAAACCTCTCAGGCATCAGCTACTGATGCTCTTGTCAAAAAAGACTATCTCAACTATGTTTTTGGTGTGGATTATATTTTTGGAGACTGGAAATTTAGCACTCAATTTATTCAAAAACGCATTTTCGATTACGATGAAAGTATAAAAGACGATGAAATTGAGAATACAATGACTGCTCTTGTTCACGGGGATGTCTTTAATCAAACATTACATCTTGAGCTTTTTTCATATATTGGTTTGGATTATGGGGATGCCCTTATTCGTCCTAAAATTACCTATGATTTTTCCGATAGCTTTTCGTTATTATTAGGTTCTAATATTTTTGTAGGCGATAATCGTGGATTATTTGGTCGCTATGAAAATAATTCGATGATATATATGAAAATAAAGTATAACTTCTAAAAAAATCAGGCTCCTTTTACTGGGAGACGAATCAAGCTATTTGTAACCTTCGGCTGTGCTTGCACACCGAAGGGTTTTTGATAACCCACTACTAAGTTACTCAATTTCCAATTATGATTTTCTGAGAGTAGAAATGCCCATTTTCTTCTATCTGTAAGAAGTATAAACCCTTTTTTAAAGGGAGAAAAATTTGAAATTCTTCTTTCCCAAAAAGAATTTTCTGAAAAACTTGTTTCCCGTTTAGATCTACTATTTTTAGATTATCGGTAGTAATAAGATTTCTAGAATAATGAATATAAAGCCTATTTTTGAATGTAAAGGCTTTTATACCGGTATTTTTTAAAGTATTGATGGCCGAACTATTCTTAATCTTATAGTAGAGAGCCATTTCTTGTGGCTGATTAAGATTCCCCACTTTATCGTAAACCGTACCATAACCCACTCGCAAGCCAAAAACACCTTCTTCTTTTGCTTTTAACCGGATGAGATATTGCCTGTTGGGAATAGAAATTACATAGTTATCGACCAAACAATTCGTGAATGAGGTTTTTTCCAGTATGTTTCCATATACATTCTCCGAGAAGTTAATAATTACCGTGGCTGTATCATAATTGCTGGTATCATTTTCAAGATAATTGCTTATTCCCATAGTAGGGGCTAAGCCATCGTATTCTAATGTTAGAGTATCGGAAGAAGGATTGGAATTTGTTGCTCCATCAAAGGCTACATTTGCCGGCACAAAAACACTTATCCTGCCCTCCGAACGGGCCAAACTTGAATCCGGAACCAAGTTGGCCGACCATATTTTATTCTGTATAACGGTTACGAAACCCGAAATATAGCCATTTACAACTTTTATGTCCGAAATATCAAAACTGTCAACAGGCTCAGAAAAACTAAATTTTAGTGGGATATGAGTTTGTTTTGTGGGGCTAGCCTCTGTGGTACTTATCTTTATGCTTGGAACTGTAATATCTACTTTCCATGCTAATTGCTTAGAGGCTTCATTGTCATTATAACTTAGGTCGGTACATACGTGTGCTTTAACTTCGGCTGTTACCCAGCCATCGCCCAAAGGAACCAGATTTACAGACCAGCTTTTATTAGCCGTAATTTGCTGAAATTTGGCAATTGCTGCATTACTCACAAAAATATCACCGATGGTAAAATTAATTACTTCTTCATCAAAAGTGATAATTATTGGAATGACAGTCTTGTTTGTTTGCTCAGGAATATCTGTTGTTAGGGTGGGGGTTGGCGGATAAATATCATCATTATACATTACCGTAATCGTATTAGAGGCTATTGCCTTATTCCCGGCACGGTCAACGGCTGCCCCACACCCCAGACGGATGCTTACATTCCCCTTATTTATCGGTGTTATGCTTGCACTCCATTCATAACCCGTTTGGGATTCGTAAACGCCAGAGTAATTTCCATTTAAAATATGAATAGAATCGGCTATAAAATTGGTTACAAACTCATTAAAAGTGAAATGCACTGTGAAAACATCATGTGCAACATTTCCCTTTACGGAACTTACCGTAACTTGCGGAGGGTCAATGTCATATTGAATTTCTAAAAAGTTAGAAGCATAGCCCGGATGCTCAAAAATATCAAAATAAGAAGAATCCATAACCGAAAGAATCATTTGTGTACCTCCCTTCTTGGGGAAAGCATAAAAACTAAAATTAGAGCTATCTGCTTCTTCAAAATGATTAACGCTACCCCCACTAAGCGATAAATCATTTAGTGAAAAATCAATAACCGGTTTATCGAAATGAGCTTCTATCAGAATAGAGTCTTTATTCGTTGGATTACTCTCGTAAGTAGATAAAGTACAGCTTGGTGAGTTATGGTCGGTTTCAATACTTATTGAATTACTCGCTAAATTGGAGTTTCCGGCCGAATCAGTGACTTGCTTACTCTTAAGATAAACTTCTATGCTTTGGCTCTTGATATTTACTATTTTAAAAGACCATTCTAAATATGGAATTTCGTTTTTTAAATCGAATAAGCTACCGCCCGAATAATAGATCCCCGAAGCGGGTAAATCGCTTACCGTTTCACTAAATTTGAGTGTATAATACAAAGTATCATCAGCAGTAGGGCTGATACTGGTGCTGCTTAATATAGCCTGAGGTACAGTGCCATCGTAGCTAAAAAATAGACTGTTGCTTGCCGGATTATTATTGGATAGTAGATCTGTTACTGCATTGGATTTTAGGTTTATCCATAGCACACCATCCTTTAAAGGCGATAGTTGAACAATAAAATGGGTAGAGTCAGTTCCCGATTCATACAAAGTATCAATTTTTGCATTGAAGTATTCAAAGTCAGAAGTATCCAAACCCATAATCTGTTCGTCAAAATCAAGATTGAAAGATAGAGTCGTTTTATTGGTCAAGCTATCCTCCATAGTGCTGAGTGTGGCATGGGGTGGGGTAGTGTCAAAGCGTCGAGAGAGGGTATCGCTGGCAAAATTCCCGTTTTGAGCGGTATCTAAAGCCACATTTTCATCTGTATAAACATTTACTATTCCATCCTGAAGAACTGTTAAATCCAGTTTCCACTGATGATTAGGCCGTATTTCTATAAAGGAATCAACCCTAGCATTTTTTATTTGTATAGCATTTAGAGCAAAGTGAGTGATATATTCGCTTGAGGAAATATTTACGCTAATATTGCTCCGGTTGGTTGGATTGGGGGTATTGGAGCTAAAGTATATACTCGGGCGGGTATAATCCATATAAACCCAGAGGGTGTCAGAGGCCTCGTTCCATGTGTCATTAGCCGGATAATTTGTAATCATTCCTGCGGGAGCAACAATACCAATTCTTTTTTGGCTATAGCTGGCCCAGACTGTAAATGTCCAATTCCGACGGTACGTACTCCCAAGTCGTAAATTATTGGCATAACCATTAATTATCTGAATACGAGACAAATCAATATCATTAACATCTTCGGCAAAAGAGATTGTTGCAGTAAAATTGGGCTGATTACTTATAAAACCAACGCTCGATACTAAGCTCGTAACTATTGTACTGTCGCCTATGGCAAAGGAAGAAATCCCGAAAAGTAAACTAAGTAGTAAAAGAATAATTTTTTTCACTTATCTATTTTTTTTGAGTTAAGAATCAGAGACAAATACAAAATACCTAAATTTTATAGAGCAAAAAGTATTAATGAGTCCAGTATAAAAAAAGGAATTTGCATCGAAATCGGTCGGACGGATTCATTAATCAATTGTAAGTGAGTTGTCTATTTTTACAGTTTTAATAAATCTATCCGTCCGACTGGTTTTTAGACCGAA
>CAYQXT010000315.1:0-4760 GCA_964421365.1 uncultured Bacteroidaceae bacterium | reverse complement strand
GTCTATTTTTACAGTTTTAATAAATCTATCCGTCCAACCGGTTTTTAGACCGAACTCATTGATGAAAATACAAAAATAGATTACTGCAAAATCCGCCACCTTGTTACTCTCAACAAAAAACTAAACGGTAATTTTTCGCGTATCAAGCAGCTTAATGAAAAAAAACAGTTATACACAAATCTTCTAAAAACCTTATTTAATGTAGAAAATCTGCTACAACCCGAAAGTTTTCTCTCACTACTTTATTACTTTGGACTTATAAGTATAGACAGATACCATCGTGCCTACTTTTTCTCAAATGCCTCAATATTTTTATGCAACGATTTATAAACTACTATTTAACAAACGCTTACAAAGATACGGACATTTTTCGTCTAGATTTAGACAAACTCGGATTTTTGATGCGAAAAATGCCTATATGAACATCACTTACTTTTTTATTATCCACAGCAAGGAAGAAATGAACAAGGGCTTTTCCGACTTCTAGTTAGAACCTTTTCTGACTCGCTACGATGATATGGAATATTACAATTTAATTGAATTAAAATATATTAATAAGCAAAAAGATGCCAACACATTAGCCACATTAATTAAAGCAAAAAAGACCGAAGCCAGAGCTGACTTACAGCAATATGCACAGGATGATTATATGCAGGAGAAAAAAGGAAGTACTACACTAAACCCGCTGATACTCATCTGGTACAACTGGGAATTGGTGGTAATGGAAGAGCTTTAGGCAAGTTTAGACACTTCTAAGCGCAAGCATGTTGAAAGGCCTGTCGTACAAAAACATGGAAGCGTCTTTAGATCTTTCATCGTTTTTATTCCAAATTTAAATGAAAATTTTCTATAATTTCATCTGATAGAAGCCACGAATTCTTTAATCGAATCTCTCAATTTTTCAGAATTAACCAGCGTTTTAACAAATGCACTCCCAATTATAGCCCCTTTAGCATACTCACAGGCTTTTAAAAAAGAATCTTTATTAGAAATTCCAAAGCCAATCAGAAAAGGATTTTTTAGATTGGTTGATTGTAAGCGTTTAAAATAGGCTATTTGCTGACTCTCAATCTGAGATTTACCTCCGGTGGTAGCATTGCTCGAAACAGCATAAATAAAGCCATTTGTCCGGGCATCAATTTCTTTCAGACGCTCGTTGTCGGTTTGCGGACTAACCAATGGGATAAAATATAAACCATTAACTTTAAATTGTTTACTGTATTTTTCCAGATATTCCTCAAAAGGTAAATCGGGAATTATCATACCGAAAATGCCAGTTTCTACGCATTTTGAAATTACTTTTTGCATACCAAATTTATAAACAGGATTATAATAACTCATAAGCAGCATAGGTAAATCAAAATCCTTGGGCAATTGCCCCAATTGTTCAAAAAGCAAGTTTAAAGACATCCCGTTTTGCAGGGCCCTCTGACTACTTTTCTGAATGATATGCCCATCTGCAAGTGGGTCGGAAAAGGGTACGCCAATTTCTACTAAATCGACTCCAGCATCTTTTAGTGCATATAAAATGGGCAAAGTATCGTTTAACTGCGGATAGCCAGCAGTAAAATACATAGATAGAATTTGCTTTTTTTGTTGATTGAAAAGTCCTTGTATCTTACTCATTATCAATAAAATTAATATAAGTTTCTAAATCTTTGTCGCCTCGACCTGAAAGATTCACAACGACCACATCTGTGCTTACAAATTTAATTTTGTAGAGTGCCGCCAAAGCATGCGCACTCTCCAGAGCTGGTATAATTCCTTCTAAGCGGGCCAATTCTAAAGCTGCTCTCAAGGCCTCGTTATCAGTGGCCGAAAGAAAGCGAACTCGCTGAGTTTTGAATAAATGAGTATGTTGCGGCCCAATACCCGGATAATCCAAACCTGCCGAAATAGAGTAAGGCTCGATAATTTGTCCATCGTCTGTTTGCATAAGCAGTGTTTTGCTACCATGAATGATACCATTGGTTCCTAAAACTGTTGTGGCCGCAGATTTTCCGGTATCGTTTCCCAAACCGGATGCTTCTACGGCAAAAAGAGCTACTTCCGGATTATCTAAATAGTGATAAAAAGCACCGGCAGCATTACTGCCCCCCCCTACGCAGGCTATAATTTTGTCGGGATTTTCTGAACCTGTTTTTTCTTTCAACTGCCACTTCATTTCCTCGCTAATAATCGACTGAAAACGAGCCACCATATCGGGATAAGGATGTGGTCCAACGACCGAGCCTATAATATAAAAGGTATCTTCAGGATTTGAAATCCAGTCGCGAATAGCCTCATTAGTCGCATCTTTAAGGGTTTTATTCCCACTCAAAACCGGACGTACTTCTGCGCCCAACATACGCATACGCGCCACATTAGACGACTGCCGTTTTAGGTCTGTCTCACCCATATAAACCACACATTGCAAACCCATTAATGCGGCAACCGTAGCCGTTGCCACGCCGTGTTGACCAGCACCAGTTTCGGCGATAATGCGCTTTTTTCCCATTTTTAAAGCAATCAAAATCTGCCCAATGGTATTATTGATTTTATGCGCACCTGTATGGTTTAAATCTTCACGTTTCAAAAAAATTTTTGCAGCATATTTTTCCGATAATCGCTTGGCAAAATACAGCGGACTCGGTCTTCCGGCATAATCCTGCAAAAGCATTTTAAACTCCTTTTGGAAACTATCGCTTTGCATTATTTTTAAATACATAGATTTTATCTTCTCTACATTAGGACGCAACATTTCGGGAATATAAGCTCCGCCATATTCACCGTAAAATCCTTTATCATCTACTTGAAATTTCATACACTTCTATTTTATCAACGAATTAATGTCCATCCACAAAGTCCAATAAATATTTTTCCTCCACGAATTAAACAAATAAACACAAATAAATCTTATCACCTCATTATCAAAACCTTATAACGACACATAGCTATTTATAACAACCTATTACATGAAGATTACACTTATATCAGAACATAATATCTACGACATTATAAATGCAGACTAATCAGTAATTAAAAGACACTTTAAGGTCTTAAAATTCTTAAAAATTGCTGTAATAATTTTACATCCTTCACTCCTTTTTCAATCTCAAAACCACTATTCAGGTCTATTCCGGCGAATTGCGGGTGCCTGAGATTGAGGATTTCGTCTGCATCTTCCGGTTTAATGCCACCACTAAGCAAAAAAGGAATCTTCCCGTTGTAATTTTGCAGAATCTCCCAATTAAACTTTTGTCCGCTACCGCCGTAACGTTTACTTTGAGTATCAAAAAGGAAAAAATTGCAGACTTTTTGAAATGACTTAGTTATCTCAAAATCAAAATCTCCCCCCATCCTAAAAGCTTTTATCAGCACTTTAACTTTGCTTCGGAAGTACGCTATATCATTTGCTTGTTCCTCTCCATGAAACTGCAACACATCTAAATTATAGCTATTTAGATAATATTCAATTTTAGTCTTTTCTTCGTTCACAAAAACTCCTGTTTTCAATGTCTTTGAGGACAAGAAGTTCAAGTCAGGCAATTTATCGACCACATAACGAGGCGAGGGCGGATAGAAAATAAACCCACAAAAATCAACATTCAATTTACTTATTGCCAATATATTATCTTTATCAGTTAATCCACAAACCTTTACGAACATAATTTCTGAGATTTTAGGATAAATTCTCGTAGAGCAAGCTCAGAATCTGCTTGGCGCATAAAATATTCACCCATTAAAAAGGTTCTAAAACCAGCTGCATATAATTTGGCTACTTGCTCGGGTTTAGAAATCCCACTTTCCGCTATTTTGATAAAGCGATTGGGTATTTTTTCGGCAAGATGAATAGAGCGATCTAAATCCACTTCAAAAGTACGCAGATTTCGATTGTTAATTCCCACAAAATCAGGTTGAATATCCATATAGCAAAGTTCCTGCTCACTGTGTAGTTCAAGGAGAATTTCCATGTCTAAAGTACGTGCCATTTTGGCTATTTTTATCGCATCCGGCATGTCTAAAGCTGCTACAATTATTAGAATAATATCCGCACCAGCAGCCTTTGCCTGTAAAACCTGTATTTCATCAATCATAAAATCTTTGCACAAAATAGGTACAGATACCAAAGAACGTGCTTTTTGCAAATCGGCCATCGAACCTCCAAAAAATTTCTCATCGGTAAGTACAGAAATAGCTGCTGCTCCACCATACGCATAGGATTCTATGGTCTTCTCCAAATCTGCCAGCAGGTTTATGTCCTGCTTAGAAGGTGATTTGCGTTTAAATTCACATATAAACTGAGGATAGATGCTTGCCTCCATCTTTACAGTCAAAGAATTTTTTGGTCGGAAAACATATTCAGACTTTGAATAAATCTCATACCGTTTCTTCCTATCCCATTGAGCAATTTCTGCTCTTTTCTGTAAAATAATCTTGTCTAATATTGTCATTTCTTTATTAATTACGAAAAACCAAGAACGAGCAATCATAGAAATATTAAATAACTATATTCCTAATCTATTTGGCTTAAATAAAGCGAACTAACCGTTATATAGTTGATATATAATAGTTATAAAATAGTTACAGATAGATCTTAAATAGAATAAAGAAATAGTATTCTTTACGGATTAACTATATATCTGCAAAATCCTGATTCCAGATTCCCTCCCCCCTATGTTTTAGTCAATTTTTTAAAGGTTTTAAAAGCCGCATTCCCTTCTAAAGACCGGCGTGCTTTTTCCAAAGCCTCAAAATAATCAATTTTGGCAATACACTCT
>CAYQXT010000314.1:0-4789 GCA_964421365.1 uncultured Bacteroidaceae bacterium | reverse complement strand
CCTTATCTATGAATTTGGCGTTGCAGTGGCTAAGCAATGCAAGCGGCTTGGCATACAGATTAATTTTGCACCAGATGTAGATATCAATAATAATCCAAAAAATCCGGTCATTAATAGTCGTTCTTTTGGTGAATTACGCGAAAATGTGGCCGAAAAAGGTTTTGCTTATATGAAAGCCCTACAAAAAAACAGAATTTTGGCTGTAGCCAAGCATTTTCCTGGTCATGGTGATACCGAAAATGATTCGCATAAGAATTTACCTCTGATTTCGGCTTCCAAAAAAAGACTGGATTCGCTGGAATTATATCCTTTTAAGTTTCTTATCAATAATAATGTAGGCGGAATTATGTCGGCACATTTATATGTTCCGGTTTTGGATAGTACTTTGCATCTGTCTGCTTCCCTTTCCCCAGTAATCATAAATGGACTATTAAAAAAGCAACTGGGCTTTAAAGGCTTGATTTTTACCGATGCTTTGGGAATGCAAGGGGTAGCCAAATATCATAAAGCCGGAGAAATAGAGCAAAAAGCAGTATTGGCCGGAAACGATGTTCTATTGATGCCACAGAACGTTGGTATTGCAATAGATTCTATCTGCTTGGCTGTAAAAAATAACCAGATTAGTCGGAAAAGAATTAATAAGAGTGTTCGTAAAATCCTTAATACAAAATTTTGGCTTGGATTAAACCATTATAAACCAGTCAATTTAAAGAATATTACTAAGGAGTTGAATACCGAAGAGGCGAGATGGGTACGGCGGAAATTAATTGAAGCTTCTTTAACCGTTTTGCGGGATACGAATGAAATTTTGCCTTTTCAAAATTTGGCTAAACTTAAAATAGCCAGTATTGAGATTAGTGGTGATCTTAGGCGAGTTTTTTCGCAACGATTGCAAGAATACGCTCCTGTGAGCTCATTTTATGTGTCTAAATACGAGATAAATAAAGGAATAAATGCGATTCTTCCTAAACTTAAAAAAATTGATTATCTGATTGTTTCTATCAGTTCTACCAATCAGTATTCCAGAGATTATGGTATTCCTAAGCCTTTGTGGTCTGCCCTCAATAAATTGGCACAGAAACATAAGCTTATTTTTGTTGATTTTGCCAATGCTTATAGTCTGGCGAGTATCAGAAAGCCGGCAAATTTTGCCGCTATCATAGAGGCTTATAATGATGATAATTTAATACAGGATTATGTAGCACAATTAATTTTTGGAGGGATAAACGCTCGGGGTCGTTTGCCCGTTTCGTCCGGCAAATTTAAAGCCGGAGAAGGAAAACATACCCGTCAAACACGATTAAAATATTCGATTCCACGTGAAGTTAATATTTCAGAAAACGATATACAGAATATTGATTCTATTGTTTTTGATGCCATTAAAAAAAAAGCCATGCCGGGCTGCCAAATTATAGGCATAAGAAATGGCGTGGTTTTCTACGATAAATCTTTTGGATGGCATACCTATAACAAAGAACATAAAGTAAAATCAAACGATATTTACGATTTGGCTTCTTTAACTAAGGTCTTTTCTACCTTGCCTTCGCTAATGTATCTGTACGATAGAAAGTTATTTGCTGTAAATGCCAAATTAAAAGCCTATTTACCCGAAACAGATACTACAAATAAGGGCAATTTAAGTATTAAAAGTATTCTTGCTCATCAGGCACGTTTACAAGGCTGGATACCTTTTTATCTCTCTACTTTTGATACAAATACTTTAGCCTTGAGGAAGGATTTATACCGTTTCAAAAAGGATTCCGGCTATTCTACCCAAGTGGCAAAGGGATTATATATTCTGGATAGCTATAAAGATAGCATTTATCAGCAAATTTTAAAAAGCAAGTTACGACGCAGGAATACTTATAAATATAGCGATTTGGGTTTTTACATGTTTAAGAAATTAATAGAAAAGCAAACCCACGTTCGTTTAAATAAATTCGTAGATTCGGTATTTTATAGCCCTTTGGGAGCTTATCATTTGGGTTATTTGCCACTCCAAAAGTTTGCAAAGGAGGAGATTGTTCCTACCGAGGATGATAAAAAATTCAGAAAACAGCTTTTGCAAGGCTATGTACACGACTATGGTGCAGCACTAATCGGTGGCGTAGGGGGGCATGCCGGCCTATTCAGTAATGCCAACGATTTGGCAAAAATGGCAGAAATGTATCTAAATGGCGGAACTTATGGGGGAAAGCGATATTTGGAAGCTTCAACAATCGCCTATTTTACTCAACGGCCTTATAAATATAACCGGCGAGCCTTGGGTTTTGACCGGCTACCTTTAAAAGGACACCGCAGTGTAGCCGGAAGTCTGGCTTCATTGAAAAGTTATGGGCATAGTGGTTTTACCGGCACTTTGGTGTGGATAGATCCCAAATATGATTTTATTTTTATTTTCCTTTCGAATCGGATTAATCCTGATATTGAAAATAAAAAATTATTACGTATGAATGTGCGTTCCAAGATTCATAATGAATTTTACAGAGCGATGAAACAGGCAATGCCTGAGATATAATTGAGACTCGCACAAGAATGAGTAAAATGTGAATCAATCCTCAAGTAAACTTTAGATTCTAGACAAATGAAAGAATGTGCACTTTTTTATTTGAAAATAAATTACTATATTTGAATATATATACTAATCTTTTTTGAAGATGAGTTGGTTTTTACATAGTAGTAGAAATAAGTTAAAGTATATGCTCACTTGGCTTGAGGAACATGTATGGGCAAGAAATGTGCTTTTTATGTTACTATTTGCTTTTTTGTCTTTTCTTTTTGGTTTGATAAGCTTTTATGTGCCCGGACTTAGTTCTACTCAAAGCGATTTTCGCGAAATTCCATTACTTATAAGTATCTTCTATTTTTCAAATCCTCTTTTTTTACTGGGAGTGTCCTTACTCTCTTTTCTCTGGCTTATTCCCTCTGTTTCTTTCTGGTCGGCTTTTATCATTCATTTCCTTGCCCTAATTGTTTCCTGGTATTTTTTTTATTGGATAAAAAATGCAAAGCTCAACACAGCTTTTGAAGGGACAATCTGGTTTATTTATATAAGTGTATTTTATTATTTATGCCTGATTTTTCCTATTCAATTTGTGATGCATCGTCTTTTAAGTTTGGATTTGGGAGAAAGTTTTATAGATTTTTATGAAAAAATGATTTTTTCTTCCCGTTTTGAAATACTGAGTACGGCCTTAATTGTTGCTTTATATTTAGTTCAGTATAAAGGAATAAAAGCCCTTAAAGAGCATGATGAAAAACTGACAGAAACAGTGAAAAAGCGAACGGCTGAATTAGAAATGAGTAATGAAGAACTGTGGGCTTCAAATGAAGAGCTAAAGGCTACGAACGAAGAGCTTTATTACAAAACCGAAATTATCAATAATCAGAATACAGAACTAGAAAGAACTCTCAATGAACTTGAAATAACTCAGGCGCGCTTGCTTCAGGCTGATAAAATGGCCTCTTTGGGTATATTAACAGCCGGAGTAGCGCATGAAATTAATAATCCGTTAAACTATATTATGGGTAGTTATGAGGGATTGAAAAATTATTTTGAAGAGCAAAATATCCATAATGAAATGATTAACATTCTTTTGAATAGTTTGAAAACGGGTGTTTTTCGAGCTGCAGATATTGTAAAAAGCTTAAACCAATTTGGCCGTAATAATGAAAATTTCAATGAGGACTGTGATATTCTTAATATTATACAAAATTGCCTTTTGATGTTGCATAATCAATTAAAAAGTAAAATAGAATTAGCAACAGAATTTCCGCCACAAGCAATTATTATTAAGGGTAATGTAGGTAAGTTATATCAGGTTTTTATAAATTTATTGACAAATGCTATTCAGGCTATACCCAATAAAGGCAAAATAAGTATTAATGTAGAAGTAAATTCTGATTTTGTACAAATCAAAATAAGAGATACCGGTGTCGGAATAAAAGAAGAGAATTTGTCCAAAATTGTTGATCCTTTTTATACAACCAAGGAACCCGGAAAGGGAACGGGCTTAGGTTTGTCGATTGTCTATAATATAATTCAAGACCATAATGGAAGTTTGGATTTTGAATCGGAGGTGCAAAAAGGAACACTTGTGAAAATAAGTTTACCAATAAAAATAAATAATATAAATGGAGAAACTTAAGATTCTGTACGTGGATGATGAACAGATAAATCGTCAGCTCTTTGAGATGAATTTTGGAAAAAAATATGAGGTATTGATAGCCGAAGAAACACTTGGAGCCCTTGAACTTCTTGACAAAAATCAGGATATAAAAGTAGTGCTGAGTGACATGAAAATGCCGGGAATGAATGGTATTGAGTTTATCCGTCTGGCTAAAAAAAAATATCCCAAACTAAAATATTCTATTTTAACGGGATATGATATAAGCGATGAAATACAAGATGCTTTAGATCAAGAATTAATCTTTCAGTACTTTCGAAAACCCTTTCAGAAAGAGCTTATTATTGCCGAAATAGACAGGGTACGGTTTTTTTTTAGTGAGAAATAATAATATTTATTAGTGATGTTTCACAGCAGTTAATTTATATTTTAACTCAAGTTTAGCCCTATTCTATCTACTCATTGTATGCTTCTTATTATTTATTTTTGTGCTTCTGTGAGAGGGTATAGTTGTAATTTAAAGTCGATTATAGCCGTGACTAAAAAAAATGCGATTGCGCAAGGGGTTGCAGCGATACCCCGCCGCAGTCCGAAACCCAGCAAAACACGGTAAAAAAGAGTATAGAGTCTAATAGAACTTCTTTTTTTCCAATGTTTTGTGG
>CAYQXT010000313.1:0-4794 GCA_964421365.1 uncultured Bacteroidaceae bacterium | reverse complement strand
TTGAGAGCCAGTTTAAATATACAAAAAAGAGATATGGTGAAGGCCGGCGAATTTTCAAAATGTCACCCTTACATCACCATTTTCAGAAATTGGGATATACGGAACCCAAAATTGTAACACGGTTTTGGATTGTAGCCATTATGTTGGCGGTTTTAACCATTGTAACCCTAAAACTAAGGTAGCGGGTTACGACCTTCGAGCGTGCTTGCACCTCGAAGCGTCATTTTTTAATTTGAAAAAATGAACAAGAATATTGTCATATTAGGAGCAGGGAAAAGCGGAATTGGAGCCGCCCTTCTGTCGGCAAAACAAGGCTTTAAGGTCTTTGTTTCCGATAATGGGCAGATAGCGCAATGGGCTAAAGATATGCTTGTTCAGCACCATATAGAGTTTGAAGAAGGCAGACATAGTATAGAAAAAATTTTGGATGCTACCGAAATAATCAAAAGTCCGGGGATACCAGATAAAGTAGAAATTATTCAAAAAGCTCGGGAAAAAAATATTTCTGTAATATCCGAGATAGAATTTGCTTCGCGATATACAGACGCAAAATTAATTGCTATTACCGGCAGCAATGGCAAAACAACCACTACAAGTCTGATTTATGAAATTCTGAAAAATGCTGGTTTGAATGTTGGCGTGGCTGGAAATATTGGCGAAAGTTTTGCCCTGAAAGTAGCCAACGAGCAATATGATTATTATGTACTGGAACTAAGCAGTTTTCAATTAGATGGCATCTGTACTTTTCGGCCGTACATTTCTATCCTTTTGAATATCACACCAGACCATTTAGACCGCTATAATTATAACTTTGAGGAATATGTAGATTCAAAATTTCGTATAATCATGAATCAACAGGAAAATGATTTATTTATTTATAATGTTGATGATGAGGCTATAAATAAGTATCGTTTGACACATCAATTTATTTCTCAAAACATTACGTTTTCAATTCAGCAGTCTCAAGACGTGGCTGCTTATGCCAATAATGAACAATTTCTTATTACTCACAACCAAAAATCTTTTGAGATGAAAACTTCAGATCTTGCCTTAAAAGGAAAGCACAACCGCTACAATTCAATGGCGGCAGGATTAGCTGCCTATGCCATAGGTATCCACGATACTATAATTCGTAATAGTTTGATGGATTTTAAAGGGATAGAACATCGTTTAGAAACCGTATTTAAAATCCGTAATGTGCTTTATATTAATGATTCTAAAGCGACCAATGTGAATTCAACATGGTATGCTTTAGAAAGTATGACAGAGCCTACAGTATGGATTGCAGGTGGAACAGACAAAGGAAATAATTATAAAATATTGCACGAATTGGTCCGCAAAAAGGTCAAGGCATTGATTTGTCTTGGCGTAGATAATGAAAAGCTTAAGTTGGCTTTCAGAGACATCGTCCCATGCTATGAAACACGAACAATGCGAGATGCCGTTCGCGCAGCTTATAAGCTGGCCGATAAAGGCGATAATGTTTTATTATCGCCAGCCTGTGCCAGTTTTGATTTATTTAAAAATTATGAAGATAGAGGAACTCAATTTAAAGAAGAGGTGAGGAAGTTATAAGTAAAAAGTAAAAAGTGCAAGACCTCGAAGCGTGGGCGTTAGCCTACCTTTGAGCGTCATTTACAGAAAAATTGTAGCTTAAAAAAATTAGTAATTAAATGAAAAGATTACCCATAGCACAAACTGTTTTTCATAGGATAATTGAAGAAAATTATCTTTATGTTGATAAAACAAAATTTATCAAAGATTTAGATGATGGCGGACATACCTACTATTTTCTGTCCCGTCCCCGTCATTTTGGTAAATCACTGTTTATAGATACTTTGAAAGCGGCTTATAGTGGGAAAGAAGAACTTTTCAAAGGATTGTATTTAGAAAAAAATTGGTACTGGAGTAAAAAACATCCTGTTGTAAAAATTGATTTGGGCGCAGGCGATTATGCTACCCGCGAGGATTTGAAGAAATCTTTACGGGATAAATTGAGCTCGAGTTCGGAGGATTATGATATAAAATTACAAGCAGAAAGTTTGTCAGGTAAGTTTGGTGAATTAATAAAGCGTTTGTACGAGAAATTTAATATTCCGGTAGTGGTCTTGATAGATGAATACGATAAACCTATATTAGATAATTTAACCAAGCCCAATGTGGCTGAAATTCGTGATGAATTAGCTGATTTTTATTCGGTACTTAAACCTTCGAGTGATTTTTTAAAAATGGTGTTTATCACCGGTGTATCAAGGTTTAGTAAGACCAGTATATTCAGTAAGTTAAATAATCTTACGGATCTTACGCTTAATGAAAGCTATGCAGATATTTGCGGTTACAAGCAAGAGGACTTAGAAAAAATATTTGTTGATTATCTGCATGATGTTGATTTGAAAAAAGTAAAGGAATGGTACGATGGATATAACTTTGGTGGAAGTAATTTATATAACCCTTATGATGTCCTGATGTTTTTGTGGGAAAAGAAATACAAATCATACTGGTTTCAAACCGGAACGCCTACTTTTTTAATGGAGCTAATCAGACAAAAAGAATATTATTTACCGAGATTAGAAAATATTAGTATAGATGATGACCAAATGGCTGAGTTTGAAATTCCATATATAGACTTGGAAGTTCTTCTCTTTCAAAGCGGTTATCTCACCATTGAGAGTAGCTACGAAATGGACAATACGATACTTTATAAATTAAAAATTCCCAACAAAGAAGTTCAGAAAGGCCTTTACAGCTATCTTCTACGTTCTTTATATACGCGGCCGGTAAACAATTCGGACAGAATACATTTTGTGGAAAAAATATTTTATGCCATTCGCGACCAAAAGCCACAAGATTTAGAGTCGGCTTTTACCTCTTTCTTTGCGAGTATTCCCAACGATTGGTATCGTAAAAATAATATAGCACGCTTTGAAGGTTTTTATACCTCAATGTTTTATATCTTTTTTATGGCTTTGGGAATGGATGTTGTTGCCGAAGATTTTACCCATAAGGGGCGAATAGATTTGACTGTAAAAAGAGGAGCAATTTATATTTTTGAGTTTAAAATGAAAGGAGTAGGCCAGTTAAAAGCCCTGCAACAGATTAAAAAACAAAATTATGCAGAAAAATATAAAAGTGAAGGACAGCCTATTTATCTTATAGGGATAGAATTTGACGAGAAAACTCGAAATCTGTCAGAATTTGAATGGGAAAAATTGTAGTTCAAGTGAATTAGTCATTAATAATTTTTAATTTGAAATTAAATTAAATGAGTAGTGTTTTAAATAAATATTTTAAAGGAGATAAAGTTATCTGGGGAATTATTATTGCCTTAGTGGTGGTTTCCATGCTGGCTGTTTATAGTTCTACCGGCCTGATAGCTTTCCGCTTTAAAGGAGGTAATACGTCCTACTATTTAATGAGGCACGCTCGATTTTTATTGCTGGGATTGATTGTTATTTTTATTGTACACCGGCTACCTTATGATATTTATTTTAAGTGGGCAAATGTGGCTTACGTTACCGCTCTTGTTTTGCTGATTATTACACTATTGATAGGTGTTACCAAAAATGAAGCTACCCGATGGCTGAGCATTCCGGGATTAGGTCTGGAATTTCAGACTTCTGATTTCGCCAAATTTGCCTTATTAATGTTTGTATCAAGGCAATTGGCTGCAAATCAGGATAGTAAGAATAAACTACGCGAAGCATTAGATTTAATTGTTTGGGCTACACTGATAATGATTTTCTTTATTTTAACTGAAAATTTATCGACTGCTTTATTGCTGATTATTACCGTTTTTATTGTCCTTTTGATAGGACGGGTTGATATAAAGAAATTGCTGAAATACAGCTCGGTTATTGCCATTGTGGGTATATTTTTCCTTACCCTAGCTTTCAGTTCCAATAAGTTTGGACGTGCTTCGACTTGGAAAACCCGGATCGAGAATTTTGTTAGTTCAGATGGGGATAATTATCAGTCTGATATGGCCAAAATTGCTATTTCTACTGGAGGATTGACCGGAAAAGGGCCGGGAAAAAGTACGCAGCGTAATTTTTTACCACAGCCTTATTCCGATTTTATTTTTGCTATAATTATCGAGGAATATGGTTTTATTGGCGGAGCATTTGTCCTATTTTTGTATCTTTTTTTCTTGTACCGGGTAGGAGTGATTGTGAATAAGTCAAACCGTACTTTTCAGGCACTTTTGGCTATTGGCCTGAGTGTTAGTTTAGTTGTACAGGCATTGTTTAATATGGCAGTAGCGGTAAATTTGTTTCCTGTAACAGGGCAAACGCTACCATTAATTAGTATGGGCGGAACTTCCATATTGTTTACTTCGGTGGCATTGGGGATAATATTGAGTATTAGTCGTTCTTTGGAAGAAGAAAACCTTAATTTAGAAAAAGCAAGGGCATGAAAGAGAAGCAAAATATACGGATTTTGATTAGTGGCGGCGGTACTGGTGGGCATGTGTATCCGGCTATTTCTATTGCTAATGCCCTGCATGAGCTTAATCCTGAGTCTGAAATATTATTTGTAGGTGCCAACGGAAAAATCGAAATGCAAAAAGTGC
The DNA here is from genome assembly GCA_964421365.1 of uncultured Bacteroidaceae bacterium. Lineage (GTDB taxonomy): Bacteria > Bacteroidota > Bacteroidia > Bacteroidales > DYOH01 > CAYQXT01. The sequence goes on along the minus strand of CAYQXT010000313.1, from coordinate 224 downwards.
CACAATCAGGTTATAATATTGAAGGCTTGGATATTGCAGGCTTTGAAAGGAAATTGAGTTTACATAATTTTAAAGTACTTTACTTATTGATAATAAGTCTGTTTAGAGCACGAACAATAATTATGAAATTTAAGCCTGATGTGGTTGTGGGCGTGGGTGGCTATGCAAGTGGCGCGCGGGTTCAGACCGTGGGCTTCGATACCGGCCGAATAGACCTGGATGTC
>CAYQXT010000312.1:0-4821 GCA_964421365.1 uncultured Bacteroidaceae bacterium | reverse complement strand
CGTACCTTTTGCCGACAAGCTTTTTATGCAAAAAGTAGAAGAGCAAATCATTAAGCCCACAGTTCGGGGACTGCAAAAAGACGGTATTAAATATCAAGGCTTCATTTTTGCAGGTCTGATGAACGTAAATGGAGAGCCCAAAGTTATTGAATATAATGTTCGAATGGGCGACCCCGAAACAGAAGTAGTAATGCCCCGTATAAAATCAGATTTATTAGATTTATTTCTGGCTATAAAAAATAAAAAACTTAAGCAAATAAAAATAGAAATCACCACCCAAACAGCTGTTACCGTGATGCTCGTATCTCAAGGCTATCCAGAGGCTTATGAGAAAGGCAAAGAAATAAAAATCATGAATAATATTCCTTCGGAGATTTACCATGCAGGCACAAATCAAGAAGGAAACAAACTTTATACTAATGGCGGAAGAGTTCTATCAGTCACATCTTTGGCAGAAAACATTCAAAAAGCTTTGGATAAATCCTATGAAAGTATTAGTTTCATCGAATTTGACGGGAAAAACTACCGTGGCGACATAGGATTTGATTTATTAGAAGATAAATGATTTTAAAACTGCTAAATACACGTTCTCCTTTAATTGCTCTTTTGCTTATTAGCATAAACATTGCTCTTATTTATATCATTTCAGCTCATTCTGTCGTGGTCTCCTCTCCCACCTATCTGCTCGGACGGTTATTTGATAGTTGGGTCGATTTTAGTCATTCAGAATGGGATAGTCTTAGTTTTTCATTTATTTTTAGCAGCATGCTAGCCATAGGCTTGAGTCTGTTAAATCAACGCTTTAATCTTATACATGAAGCTTACAACCTTATCGCTTTTATTTTCATTTTCATGCTATTACAAAATATAAACCTATTTTTTCACCCCTCAGTAATACTTTCACAATTATTCATTTTTATCGCTTTTTTTCTACTATTTAATTTATATAAGACAGAAAAAAATAGCATAAAACTTTACCAAATTGGATTGCTCACAGGTATTGCAAGTTTATTGTACCTAGATATGCTTCTATTTATCATACTATTTCCAATTTTTTTTTTCATAATAAAAAAAAGTTTAAATTTCCGTGAAACAGGTGTCTTTTTAATCGGCTTCCTCACCATCATAGAACTAAGCTGGGCTACATACTTTCTGATTAGCTCCGATTTTATACAACCTGTCCTCCAACTAAAGAATTATTTTGCACAAGTAAATCCAATTATCTACAAATCAAACCTAAAACTTTGGGTATCCGCTTTTTTATTTTTCTTGTTCCTGCTAGCCAATTGGAACCATTTCCGCAAGATTCACCGCTTAAATATCAACATTCGATTATATTTCAAAAGTTTGTTTGCCTCCTTTACCTTACTACTTTTGGCCTATTTTACACTAAAATTCACTTCTGATTTTTTATGGCTTAGTATAGCCTTTCCGCTAAGTTTTTTGTATTCCAAATTTTTTCTCAGTATAAAACAAACATTTCTTGCCGAAATTCTGTTTTTACTATTCATTGGCTCGGAGATTTTATTTCTTACCAAATTTTAATTTCAGCCACTCCGGGAACAAAATTGCTCCAATCAATAAATAGGGATAATAAGTGATAAACCTCCAGATTAAAGCCAAAGCTGTAGCCAGTCCAGCAGGGATAAACTGCCCCAAATAAGTAGCAAAAACATACTCAGAAAAACCACTACCACCGGGCGTAGGACTAACCAGCATCATTATCCACATCACTAATTGGCGGGCAAAAATCAGAAAATGGTCATGTACAGCAAAAAAAGCCAAAAGTATAAAGTTCACAATCCAATAGCGCGCCGTCCAACTAAATATAGTCCCCAGTGAAGACTTAGACCAAAACAGCCAGTTTCTCTGCTTTAATTCTTTAGAACTGATGATAATTTCATCGCCGGTTTGGGCAGCTGCATAAAGCCACTTTCGGAAGAATTTAAAACGAAAAATTTTTATTATCAACCACTTAAGTCCACGCGGATTAATAAACAATCCATAGCTTAGAATAATTGTAAATACTAAAATAACAGAATAACCAATCAGTGCAAAATAAAAAAATTCATTATAAATTCCTTGTTTCAAACTTAATACGGAATGCACATTAAACAAATCCTGAACAGAGGTAAAAAGTAAAACCAGTGGAACAAAAATAAGAAAATACATTTCATCCAAAAAAATGGTAGCCATAACCACTGCCGTACTTTTCCCCAGGGTAAGATTTTCTTTACTTAACAAAAAGATAGCCACTGCGCTTCCACCAATAGCCGATGGAGTGAGTGCAGAAATGAATTCCCAGAGTAAAATTAAACGTAAGGCCGGCCACCAGCCCAGTTTTTTGTCGGTAAGAATACGAATTCGCCAAGTATAGCCAAAGTCACGAATTAGCATCATACTTATCGCTATAAATAAAAAAACCAACGCTCTAAAATCTAAACTTAAACCGGCCAAAACATTCTCCAGAGGAGAACTAAAACGAAACTCAATCAGTCCGTCTTTTTTCACCCTTATTTCATCAATTTGATCATTAAAATACCTAATAGTCTGAATCTTATTCTTTAATTCAATCGTGTCCGTAAAAATTCGTGTTTCTTTGGCCGGATTAAGCCAATACGATAAAACCAAGTGCAAGCTATCTTTTTGAAATAGTGAGGTATCTGTCAACTGGATACTCACTTCCTTTTTCGATAAAAGAATTGAATAATCATACCATTTTTCGGTAGGATTAAGTGGTAAAAGTTTAAGTTTTAATTTATCGGCATTCAAATCAGAATAAATCATATAAGCCACCACTAATAAACCAATCAGAATAGGATAAATTATTTTATTCAATTTAACTTGTTGGAGAAGATGGTTTTTTTCCATATTTTTTGTATATTAATAGCCCAAAAGCTGTTTGACAAAAATAGAATATTTAATTTCCTAATAAATAAGGATTCTGATAAAAAAACGTTAAGCAATGGTGAATTCTGTTTATCACAAAAAAATAAGTCCGGCTGCTTAAAAAAAGAAATTTTAATAAGAAATAGAAATGAGAGAAAGTCGAATACACAACTACTTATCAAACCCAAGACAGACAAGCATGCACTACGTCAACGGACTAAAATGGCTATTTATTAACCTGCTTCTCTGTCTGTCAATGGGTACATTTGCCCAAAACAAGACGATTGATGTATTGAAATATACCATTAAAATAAAAAATATTGATTTTAATAAAAAAGAGCTAAATGCCGAAACGCAAATTAATTTTAAATTCAAAAAAAAGGACACCAAGGCCATATATTTATCCTTATTAGGCTTTGAGATAAAAAATATCCAACTAAATGGAATAAATACAACTTTTGATTATGATGGCTCGAAAATAAGTATTCCAATACCGGCTAATATAGCAAAAAAAGACAGCTTGAAACTAATTATTGACTATAAGGGTCAGCCAAAGCAAGATTCCTCATGGGGAGGTTTTTTCATCGAAAAAGACCAAGCCTTTAATTATGGTATAGGAATGGCAGCCGAACCACCAGTTTATGGACGTGCATGGTTTCCGAGCCACGATAATTTTACCGACCACGCCCTATATCGCTTTGAACTCACCTGCGCTAAAGATATGAAAGGAATTGCCAATGGCACCTTAGAACAAATACTTGAGAATGATAGTACACATACTTATATTTGGGAATTGCACGACAGTATTCCAAATTATCTTGCCTCCATAGCCATTGGCCATTATGATGAATACCAAGACATTTACCTCAGGGGAAAAGATAGTTTACCTATTTTGATATTTTTGCCCCTAGGCATGAAAGAAGATGCTCCCCAGATTTTCCGGCATTTGAAGGATGCCATGCGTACTTTTGAACGACTTTTCGGGCCTTATGAATGGGAGCGCATTGGGTATGTCTCCACCCCCTTTCAGGATGGAGCCATGGAACATGTAACCAATATTGCCTATTCGAGCTACTGCAACACAAAGGACTGTGAAGCGACACTCTACCATGAGCTTTCGCACCATTGGTTTGGCGATTTGGTAACCTGCGCCGGCGAAAAAGATATGTGGCTCAACGAAGCATGGGCTAGCTACTGCGAATACCTCTTCTACGAAAATGTCTATAGTTTTGAACGCGCACAAGCACACTTATCCCGAATAACAGCCGTAGAATTACGCTATGCACCTATTTCCGATGGCAGTTATATTGCACTCAACAATCCATCTCATGATTTAACCTACGGCACCAATATCTATAAAAAAGGAGCTATGACCGTACATATACTCAGAAATACCATGGGCGACAGTTTATTTTTCAGTACAATAAAAAGCTACCTTCAACATTATAAGTATAAAAATGTAAACATTAAACAATTTCAGGCCTATATAGAAACAGTTTCGGGCTTAGATTTAAATGATTATTTTAAAAACTGGATAAATACAGGCGGATTCCCCGATTACTATATTAGTCAATGGTCAAATTCTGAAGCAAATAACAAAACAACAGTAAAACTTACGATTAATCAAAATCTCTTACAACGAGAGAATTATGCCAACAACCAACCGATAGAAGTCCTTTTTGCCAATGCCAGTCACAAAAAAACAATCCGCTTAACAGCCAATGGCCAAAACACTACTTTCGACACCGTACTAAATTTTAAGCCTGAAATTCTTGTTTTAGACCCCAAAAATAAAGTATGTGATGCACAATTCACCTTTCATGAAAAACTAGTAAGTAAAAAAAGCTATAAGCTTCGTTACGAAAGCCTAAGTATCTATGCAGCAGACATAAAAGATAGTACTGATTTTTTTGCCACCTTTCATTATACGCC
>CAYQXT010000311.1:0-4865 GCA_964421365.1 uncultured Bacteroidaceae bacterium | reverse complement strand
GGAAGAGAAGAAATCACTAGTAATGCCGATATAGCTTATAAATTGGCTAAAATAGCCGAAATTTTATCTGAAAATAATATTAGCCTGCAACTCGAAGCAAAAATATTAGAATCGGAAGCCATGCTACAAAAAAGGAATTTTGTGGCAGCAGGCGAGATAATAAAGCAGGTACTTAATCAATCAGACAGCCTGGATTTTGACAAAATCTGGATAAATGCATTTCTCATTTTGTTAAAACAAAAAATTTTTGATGCTAATTTTTTAGATATAGCCATTTTTAAAAAAAATTATTTACCTTTACTGAAAGCTAAAAAGCCAAATGTACAAATTGAAATTTACAATAAAACGATTATTTTATTTTACGAAGGATTGGGAGATTATTACTTTTTGCGCAGAGATTATATCTTAGCAAAAAAAAAATTATAGATTTGCTATGGAAATGCTTCAAAGAGGAATCTATAACAAGGAAGAGTCTAAAATATTACAAAAAAAACTGGCTCTTTGTGAAGATAATTAATAACCCTTTATTTGTAAATTAAAATTATAGTTATGAAAAAAAAAGTGCATTTTTTATTTATTTTAGTTGGTGTACTCACCTTATCTCAGTCTTGTACAGTAATAGAAAATTCAAATAATGCCTGCTTTTCTGCAGAATATGATACGTATTATGTAGGCGAAGCCGTACAATTTACGAACTGCTCCAATCCGGCCGATAGCTATGAATGGGATTTTGGTGATGGCTATTATTCTGAAGAATTACAACCCCAGCACGTATTCACTCAGTCGGGAGTTTATAATGTAATATTAACCGTTTTTTACGGGACAGAGCAAAAAACCTCCACTCTGCAAGTAACAGTTATTGGTACCTGTTTCTCGACCCAATACAATAATTATTCTGTTGACGAAGCCATCCAATTTACGAATTGCTCCGATCCGGCCGACCGATATGACTGGGATTTTGGCGATGGTTATTATTCAAGTGACTTCCAGCCAATTCATGTATTCAGTCGTGCAGGCGTTTATAATGTGACCTTAATAGCCTATTATGGCAACCAAACGGCTACTTATAGCCTCTCAATCACCATAGTTTCGCCAGTAACACTTAGAATAATAGCATATTACGAAGGTACTTCAGATTTTATTGCCGGGGCAGATGCTATTTTGTACGGAAGCCTTCAAGATTGGCAACAAGATACTAATCGGATGGCTAGTGGCATAACAAACGGTAATGGCGAAATCATTTTTGGCGTTAATTCCGGTATTACTTTATATAATCAGAACTATTATATCTATGTTTCTAAAGAAGCAGGCTCGGGTTACTATAGCAATCAGGCCACACAATATACCACTCCTATTTTACAAAATGGAGTAAATGATTTTGAGGTAGATCTGAGATTTTTTCCTTCTAAAAAGAAAAAAAATCGAACAAAATTTAATTCATTACGTAGAAGTCAAAAAATAAGTAATTAAAAATGTTTAAAAATTTCATCACCCTTTTCTTTTTTCTTGCCACGCTAAATTACAGCTGGGCTCAGGATAGCACCAAAGTATGGAAAACCGGAGGAAACGGAGTTATTACTTCCTCTCAGGTTTCCTTAACAAACTGGGCTGCCGGTGGAGATAATTCTCTTTCTTTAGTCGGAAACTTTAATCTCTTTGCAAACTATAGTAAAGGACTTATAAGTTGGGACAATACATTAGAAATGGGCTATGGAATTTTAAAACAAGGCGATAAATCACTTATCAAAAGCGATGATAAAATTAATTTAGCCTCTAAATTAGGTAGAAAAGCTTTTGAAAAGTGGTATTATACTTTTTTATTTGGGTTTAACTCGCAATTTGCCGATGGATATAATTATCCAAACGATTCTATAAGAATATCGACTTTTATGGCTCCAGCCTATCTGTTATACTCCATTGGTATGGATTTTAAACCTTCGGATAAATTCACTTTATTTTTATCCCCCTTATCAGGAAAAACAACGATTGTAAATGAAAAGACCTTATCGGATGCCGGAGCTTTCGGCGTAAGTCCAGGCGAAAAAATACGCTTGGAACTTGGTGGTTACGCCAAAATAGCCATTAAACAAGAAATAATGAAAAATGTAAATTTAGAGAGTACATTGGATTTATTTTCCAATTATTTGAAAAATCCTCAAAATATAGACATAAACTGGATGGCCATAGTTAATATGAAAGTAAACAAGCTATTAAGTGTCAATCTTACTACCAATTTAATCTACGATGACGATGTTAAAATAGTTGTAGATGAAGCCACAGGAAGAACAGGCCCTCGTACCCAGTTCAAAGAAGTTTTCGGATTAGGATTTTCTTTCAAATTTTAAATATATATTGTTTAACAGCTTAAATAAATACAAAATGGTAAAAACAAAATTCAACTTAACAGTTCTTTTTTTAAGTATCTTTTCTACCGCATTGTTTGCACAGCAACCCTTACAGCATGAAAAACGATGGTATGAAGCACCAGATAGTACTTTTTACATCAATTGGGAACTTCCGGTTTATTTACGTCTTGCTACTTCTCCAGATGCAAATGCCCAGACACATTTGCTAACCAGTAAGACAAGTCCGAAATATTCCAATCCGATGTATTTAGAAAAAGGATATAATACAATCAGGAGTCCTTGGCGGATTGACCCCAAAACCCGGAAATTAATTCTTCCTAAAACGGATGTTGTTTTCGATGTATATGCCGATGCCAATGCGCCGGTAACCCGTGCAAGCTACAAAGAAGCACCCCGACATTTCAAAGATGGAACTTTATATTACGGAAAAGGTTTAATTGCCAGTTTAAAATCTAAAGATGCTCTCTCCGGTGTAGAAAAAACTTATTATTCTATTAATGGTGAAGCTTTTAAAGATTACACAAAAGAATTTGACTTAGATAATGAAGGTAATTATTCGGTAAAATATTATGCAGCCGATAATGTTGGGAATGCTGAAAAAGTTAGAGAGGATAAATTTGTGGTAGATAAAACTGCCCCAAAAACAACACTAACAATGAAAGGCGATTTTAAAGACAATCTGATATCCAAAAGGGCATTCATTACTCTTAAAAGTACAGATGAATTATCGGGAGTGAAAAACACTTATTATTCAATAGACGGCGGAAAACCAAAAATTTATACACGCCCAATATCTGCAGGTCCTTTATTTGATGGTGCCCATAGTTTTGTTTACTATGCGGTTGACAATGTAAACAATAACAATGCCGGAGACAATAATGTAGATCCTTTAAAAGATGCCTTTAAGAAAAATTTTATTGCTGACTCTAAAGCTCCAGAAACAGCTATTAAAATCAATGGTGACTACTACAAGGGGAAATACGAATATGTATCAGAGAGAAGTAAAGCAGAGCTTTCGGCCACAGATAAACCAGCTGGAGTATTAGAAATAAAATATGGAGTAGATAAAAATGTGAACTCAACTTACTCTGCCCCTTTTGTCATTCCCAACAAAAAAGGAATTCATACCATTAATTATACGGCTACCGATGTTCTGATGAATAAAGCCAAAGTAAAGACACAATTCTACTATATGGATAATGTGAATCCAACCACTGGAATTACTTACAAAGTACCTCAGTTTTTTAACCGAGATACCCTATTTATAAACAAAAACACCAAAATTAAACTTTTTGCAGGTGATTATGAATCAGGAGTAGCTAAAATTGAATATTCAGTAGATGGAGCAGCCTTTAAAAACTATGATAAAGAGTTTACTATTCCGGGTGAAGGTTATCATTCTATCAAATTTCGTTCTACTGACCGTGTAAACAATGTTGAAACAGAAAAAACGAGTAATTGTTTAGTCGATAATAATGCCCCCAATATATATGTAAATTTCAGTATCGAAAGTATCGGTTCTGATGTCAAAGACGGTCAAAAATACAGCATTTATCCTACATATACTCAAATGTATATCGGTGCAACCGACAAATACAGTGGAACAGAAAAGATATATTATTCTATAAATGGCGGCACAAAACAATTATATGTTAGTGCCAGAGATATTTCACAACGCAAATTAATCTCGAAAGAAGGATTCTACAGTATAAAAGTTACTGCCGTAGATAAACTAGGCAACGAAAGTTCTAAAGATGTCAAATTCTTCATCAATAAAAAATAATATTTCAAGCAAAAACAATGAAAAGGAGACGGCTTTAGCTTTCTCCTTTTTTGTTTAAAGAGATTATTTCTTCGGAAAAACGAATAAGCTGTAAGTCTATAAGTTCAGTAATGAGAAACCGGGCGCTATCGGAGTCTAATTTAAATGAATTACAAAATTCCCCAAAAGAAATTTTATCGACATTTTTACTTAAAAGCCATTCATATACCTGATTTGGGCTTAGATTGTTTTTTGCTGAGACTCTCCGCTCTCTGCAAACATCACAAGTTCCACAATTCATTGCATTATTTTGCCCAAAATATTCCATTAAAATTCGAGAGCGGCATTTGTGTTTAGATTCGGCATAATAAATGACACTTTCGATGAGCTCTACATAACGTTTTTTCCGATGAGAATAGATTTCCTGAGAAATATAGATACTCTCTGCTGGCAATCGTTCTTCGAGAAACTGCACAAAAGGCATAGTGCGCCTTGGTATATAATCAATAATACGATTTTTACCTAAAAATTTCAGATATTGATAAATAGTATTTCTGCTTGCATTCCCTTGTTTGGACAAGAAAACTTCATCAACAGGTATATACTCAGTAAATAATCCTGAATAATTCCGCAAAATTAATTTAATAAACCGATCAATTTTAGCATTTGCTACCTGTATTTTATATAAATCATCGCGACTAACAATAAATTTTATGAGCGAGCGTGCCGAAGTGTCC
>CAYQXT010000310.1:0-4866 GCA_964421365.1 uncultured Bacteroidaceae bacterium | reverse complement strand
CGACTTTGTAGCAAAATTATCTAAAGGCGATGTGAGCGAATCTTTAGATGCCTATAAAGAGAAATTACGCCAATTAGCAAATTCTTATATCGAAAAAAAACGCAAGATCATTTCTTTCTGGACCATGGGAATGAATCAACACCAAAGAGGTTCGTGGGTAAACGAACAATCCTATATGGTTCATTTTTTACTCGGTAAACAAGCCAAACCAGGAAGTGGCGCATTCAGCCTTACCGGACAACCATCTGCCTGTGGTACAGCCCGCGAAGTTGGAACATTTTCGCATCGTCTGCCGGCCGATTTACTGGTAAAAATCCCCAAACATCGCGAAATTGCTGAAAATATATGGAAACTTCCAAAAGGAACCATCAATCCAAAGAATGGTTCTCACATTATGAAAATTCACCGAGATTTGGAAGATGGAAAAATAAAATTCGCTTGGGTAAATGTTTGTAATCCCTATCAGGATACAGCAAACGCCAATCACTGGATTAAAGCAGCTCGCGAATTGGATAATTTTATCGTTACCAGCGATGGATATCCGGGAATTTCGTCTAAAGTCTCTGATTTAATCCTGCCATCTGCTATGATTTACGAAAAATGGGGAGCCTACGGAAATGCCGAGCGACGTACACAACATTGGAAACAACAGGTTACACCCGTTGGGGATGCCATGCCTGACACTTGGCAATATCTTGAGATTGCTAAACGATTTAAAATTCGCGAACTCTGGAATGCTCAGCCTATACCCGGACTAGAAGGCGGACTACCCGATGTATTAAAAGAAGCCGAAGAAATGGGATATAGCCCCAATGATACTTTATACGATGTTTTATTTGCCAATAAAGAGGCCAAATCTTACACATGGCCGGATCCAATCGGAGAAGGTTTTCAAAACACAGAAGCAGAAGGCGATAAAAGAACGGTTATTGGTAGCAATGGTAAACCTTGGAAAGGATACGGATTTTTTGTTCAGAAGTACCTCTGGGAAGAATACCGCAAATTTGGTTTAGGACACGGGCACGATTTAGCCGATTTTGACACCTATCACAAAGTTCGTGGATTAAAATGGCCAGTGGTAAACGGAAAAGAAACAGCATGGCGATTCAATTCAAAGTATGACCCTTATGCCAAGGAACAAAATTTTGGCGATTTTGCTTTTTATGGCCCTGCTTTGAAAAAAATTCCTCAAGGAACATTAAAAGGTCCTGATAAAAACAAAGAAAAAATTGACCTTAAAAATAAAGCTAAAATATTCTTCCGACCTTATATGGATCCGGTAGAAATGCCAGACAAAGAATACCCTTTCTGGGCTTCGACAGGCCGCGTGCTTGAGCATTGGCACAGTGGGACCATGACCATGCGAGTACCTGAACTATTTCGTGCTGTACCAGAAGCTCTATGCTATATGAACCCCAAAGATGCCGAAAAATTAGGCATTCAGGATGGTTCGTTGGTTTGGCTTGAATCACGTAGATCCAAAATTAAAACGCACGTGAAAACAAGGGGAAGGAACAAGCCGCCCCAAGGTTTAATTTTTGTTCCTTGGTTCGATGAAAAAGTTTTCATTAATAAAATTGCATTAGATGCCACTTGTCCAATGTCTAAACAGACTGACTTCAAAAAATTTGCAGTAAAAATTTATAAAGCATAATTTTAATTATGAATGATAAATTGTGAATTATGAATTGAACGAAACACAGATTAGCAACACCATAACAACAAATATTAATAGAACAATTCATCGTTCACAATTGTTTAATAATCAGATGAAAAAGAGAAACAAAGTGGCAACAAGAAGAGATGTAATACAAAAACTACTACAAGGTGCCGGTTATCTGGGACTTGGCGGCTTTACATGGGGAGCATATATTGATGAGGCAAAATCAGAACCATTAATTTTACGCCCTCCAGGTGCTATCGAGGAAGAAAAATTTCTTAAAGCCTGTGTTAAATGTGGTGCTTGCGTAGAAGCATGTCCTTATGACACTCTGAGTTTGGCTGTTCCTGGCGATCAAAAACCAGTAGGAATGCCCTTTTTCGAAGCACGAAAAATAGCTTGTGAGATGTGTCCAGATATTCCGTGCGTGCCAGTTTGCCCATCAGTTGCTTTAGACTTAAAAAGTTTACTCACCTATGATAAAAATAGGGCAAAAGAGGTTTTAGATATAAATAAAGCCAAAATGGGTGTAGCCATTGTAGATCATGAAGCTTGTATTGCTTTTTGGGGAATTCAGTGCGACATTTGTTATCGAGCCTGTCCTTTGATGGATAAAGCAATTATCCAGACGTACAGCAAGAATGAACGTACCGGAAAGCATGCTTTTTTGCGCCCAGAAGTAGATCACAGCGTTTGTACAGGCTGCGGTTTATGCGAAAATGCTTGTGTTACCGAACAGCCTGCAATACGCATTTTACCGCGTAGTGTAGCTACCGGTGTAGATGGAAGTCACTACATTAAAAGCTGGGACAAAAACGATGAGAAACGTTTAAAAGAAAAGCCTGAACAGGAAAAAAAAGAGAAAATTAGCGATAAAGCCTTAAACTACCTGAATGGTGATTGGGAGGATTTGTAGAATGAATATATTAAAAAACAATAAATATTTAATTCTTAGAAGGATTACCCAAACATTAATTCTTTTGCTTTTTATAGGTGGGCATTATTGGGGCTGGAAAATCCTTAACGGAAATTTGAGTACAGCCAAAGTTCTGGACACTTTTTATCTAAGCGATCCTTTTATGGTTTTGCAAGTATTTGCTAGTGGTTATGCACTTTCGGCAGATGTTTTAATCGGCGCTTTAATCATCCTTTTGATATACAGCTTACTTTTTGGCCGAGCTTTTTGTAGTTGGGTTTGCCCAATGAATATAGTTACCGATTTGGCCAGCCGTACCCGCAAATGGTTACGACTCTATATCGAAAATGTTAAAGTCCCCATTACGCGGAATATGCGTTACTGGATACTTTTACTAAGCTTAATCCTTTCGGTAACATCAGGTGTAGCCGCTTTTGAGCTTGTTAGTCCAATATCAATGTTGCATCGAGGAATTATATTTGGGTTGGGCTTTGGTTGGGCTGCCGTAGTACTTGTTTTCTTTTTTGATGTCTTTGTATTACAGCATGGTTGGTGTGGTTATGTGTGCCCATTGGGCGGATTTTACTCCTTGATTAATCAATTTTCGGCCTTAAAAGTTAAGCACACGCAAGAAAATTGTACGGCCTGTAATAAGTGTCTGATAGTATGTCCAGAAAAACAGGTACTACTACCTTATATCAATAAAAAATCAGTACAAATAAAAGGATCTGAATGTACTAATTGTGGCCGCTGCATAGATGTTTGCGAAGATGATGCACTGCATTTCTCAATTATTAAATACAAGGGTAATTATTAATGGAAAAAATAATTTATAAAAGATAATAAAATGAAAAAAAATATAATATTTATTAGCTTAATTCTTGCTCTCTTTGCAGTAAGCTGCACGAGCAAGTCGGAGAAGAAAGAATCTACACAAAGTGGAACGGCTTTTCGCAAAGGTAGTCTTTACAACGAAAATATAAATCTAGGTCAGATGCCCAAAGAAGTGGGCGATGCCCCCGGGCAAAATAAAACCGACCAACGGGCATTTGAAAATGCGCCACCCCTTATTCCTCACAACATTGATGGATTTGTGCCCATTACGTTAAAAAATAATATGTGCTTAGCCTGTCATATGCCCGACAAAGCAGCTGCTGTTGGTGCTACACCCCTACCAGCAACCCATTTCTCAGTACTTCGTCCTAAAATTAAAAAAATAAAAGGGAAATATGTACTCTACGACCAAACAAACAAAGTAGAAGTTAAAGATTTAGGAGGAAAATTAGATATGAGTAGATATAACTGTACGCAATGCCATGTAGTACAAACAGATGCAAAATTAGATGTCAAAAATTTGTTTAAACCAGATTTCAGGGATTCTACCTCCAAACATAAATCTGATTTAATTGAAAATATTGACGAGGGCGTTAAATAAATCTAGAACTAAGGGTCTGGAATGTTCCTACAAAACGCCCAGACTCTTTCTTGAACAATTGTTCGGTGATAATTAGTGTGCTTCCATAAGTTGCAGATATTATGTTGTACTATAAATGTGCATAAAATTTTATTATGTGCACTCAAAACATCTTTTTAACTAGAAAATCTATGCTTCTAATGTGTTGTCTATGTGGTTAATCTTAAAATATTAACAAATGAAATATTTAATTGTTTTTATAGCTCTCTCATTTCTGAATTTTCAGACAAACATCAAGCCTGCAGCCAGAATTCATGCCTCTGGAGATATTTCTGATTTTCTTTACCAGAATGATTATTTGTATATCGCAAGCATGCAAGGGAAAATTGAAATATACCGCTTTTCGACACGAAAAAAAATACGAACCATCACTTTTGATAAAATTTCGGACTTTCAAGGGAATCAAATTTCTCCAAGAATATACTCTGTAGATAAGAGCCCGGACAATTCAGACTTAGTGGTAGTAGTACAGGCTGCAAACGGCTTTCAGGATGTTTATTTACTTCAGAATAATAAGAAAATAAAACTAGTGGATGCCGTTAAGGATCATTTGATGATAAAACGAGCGAAATTTTTTAATAAAAATGAAATTTTATTGGGCTTATTCAGTAATGAAATGGTTCTATGGGATGTAGAAACCAAGCAGCAGATTTATAAACATCAGATAAGTATTTCTCCCTTATCAGATTTTATTTTAGATAATACCCGTAAATTGTGCATCACATGCGATGAGAGCGGGAGCATCTATCTAATAAACACCGAATTAGGTAATGTAATTAAAAATTATTCCGGCATAATAAAAGACCGTGTCTTTAG
>CAYQXT010000309.1:0-4894 GCA_964421365.1 uncultured Bacteroidaceae bacterium | reverse complement strand
TACTAGTTTTTCGCCATCTACTGTTTGAATTCTTTTAACCGGAACAGCTCTTAAGACTATTCACTCCCCAGCCATTTTTTTTATCCGCTTTCCAGAAACCGATATAAGTGTTACCTGTATCAAAAATGTTTTTACCAAAAAAGTCACGTTTATCCTTTTTCCAGAAACCCAGATACATCTCTCTGCTTTCCCAATCGTAGCGCCCAAAACCATTCACACAATCTCCTAAATTACAAGCATTAACAACTGTATCCTCGTACAAGAATCTGTTTTTTTTCCAAAAACCTTTAATTTGTCTGCCATCGGGGATATCAAGCTCTCCATATCCGTCTTTATCACCATCCTTAAAACTACCTACGTATATACAAGCTGGACAGTCAGAGTATAAACCAAATTTAATTTTTGATTTTCCATTTTCACAATCGCCACTGAGGCATTCATTTTGCTCTTTTACAATTATGGATTTAACAAATACTCCCTGTTTCCAAATACCTGACAATTTTCTACCGCTTTTGGCATCGGAAAACGTTCCGTAACCACTTCTCTCGCCCTTATAATATATTCCTTCATAGTAAGAACCATCACTATAACGCATAGTACCATATCCTTGAATGGTATCTAAAAAAAATTCTCCATTATAGATACGTCCATCGGCATATTCAAAACTACCTTTTCCATGTTTTAATCCACCAAAAAAATTACCATTATATTTCTGTCCACCTGCAAAAACGTAGGAACCCAATCCATAAACACAATCTCCTGCAATACAGCCATTTTTCAACAACGAAGGACCAAACAGAGTATCTGACTTAAAAGTAGCATATACTTTGGTTCCATCTTTATATATCAAACTTCCGGTCAGCTCCTTTTTTCCATTCTGCCACAAACCGGAAAACAGTGACCCGTTATTGGCGTATAAATTGCCCTTTCCATTTGGAAGCCCATTATAATTATAGCCTTTGTAAATATCACCGTTTTTATAATGAATTTCAATGTATGGTTTAGGACGATAATCATTAAAATTGGCATATAAAGTATCTCCACTACTCATCAAAACGCTGCCATATCCGTTCTGACAATCTCCGCTTAAACATTTATTACCCTTTTGTCCCCAAACAGGATAAATCAAAATAGTTAATAAAAATATTCCAATAAGTCGTTTCATAAAAAAAAATTATAAGGATAATAAAAGTGGGCAATCATTAAGTATCTGCAATTTTAATACCAAATCAAATACTCGATACTTTGCGGTAAATATAGTAATTCTTTTCTATAAGAAGACTGGAAAAAAGCAATTATTAAAATGAAGTTATTCTCCATAGTCAAGAAAATCTATGCGTATTATCAATAGGAATTAAACAAAAAAAAACCTCATATCAAAATATAAGGTTTACTAAATAAATCATCAAAATTATTAGTTGCTTATTAGATTATTTTCAGGAATAATCAACTTCAAAAGAAAAATTAAAACTTATCCACTCAATCAGATATTTAACCAAATATAGGCGTCTCTTTCATTATCAAAATATTGATATTCAAAATCTACATTTACTACAATTTTTTGAACTATTTTTTCAGTAATAAACTCTGTAATAACATCCTTACTTTTAACTAAAGCCAATTTTCTAATTCCATTTTCATTCAATACCTGCCTAAAAATGTCAGCAATATTTTCTTTAAAATCGAGTGTTCCAGCATAAGTAAGATAACTTAAATTGGCCAAAATTTTATGAGGCTTCACTTTTTTAATATAGCTAGCCGCATTTAATAACTTTCCTGCAAAATTTTTAGCTCTTAACTGCGAACTTGCTTCTCCCCACAGCACTTCCAGAACATTGTCTGAGAGGCTATTAAACACCTGATAATCATCTGCATATAAAACCATAGTATGTTATAATTAAAATATTAAGTCAAACATCGAATTAACAAACTTTAGACGTTAATGAAACAACTTTCGTTGCGTAATATTCTCATTTTCGCTTTTTTTAACACAAAATTGTCATTTTTTCACAATATTGAACATCTTAGAATGAAATCATATTTTTTGCCTCAAAAATTCCTGCTAATTTTGCCACTTAAAAATATAGTAATGCAAAAAAAACCACTAATATTAGTTACCAATGATGATAGCTACCGCGCTAAGGGTATTCGCGAATTAGTAGATATGATAAAATACTTTGGCAAAATTGTAGTCGTTGCTCCCCAAAATGCCATGTCAGCAAAATCCCATTCGATAACTGTTACAGACCCTTTATGGCTTAAAAAAATAAAAGAGGAGACCGACATTGAATGGTATCATTTAAGTGGCACACCGGCCGATTGTGTCAAATTTGCTGTTCATAAAATTTTAGCCCAAAAACCCGATTTAGTCGTTTCCGGAATTAATCACGGCCCTAATTATTCGGTGAGTCAATTTTATTCGGGCACCGTAGCTGCCGCAGTCGAAGGTACTTTAAACGGAATTCCATCCATTGCCTTTTCAGTCAACGATTTCGACCCAGAAGCCGGATTCCGACATACCCAAAAACATATAAAATCTATCCTGAAAGAAGTATTAGCAAATCCCTTACCCAAAGATATCTGCCTTAATGTCAATTTCCCAGATGAAAAATCAGCCATAAAGGGGCTAAAAGTTTGCCGTCAGACAAGAGGAAAATGGGTGGAGGAATTCATTGAGCATGAACATCCATTTATGGGCAAACACTACTGGTTGGCCGGAACTTTCACCAATTTTGAGCCAGACGACAGCGACAATGATGTCTGGGCTGTAGAGAATGGCTATACCTCGGTTTTACCGATGAATATAGACCTTACAGCTTATGACTATCTCGAAAAAATCAAAAATTGGGAGAATAAAATATAAACAGATGAAAAATGATAAACGTACAGGATTTTTGCTAGGCATTTTTTTACCAGCAATAGTTCTGTTCTTCTTTTACGAAAGTACAAAAGCAAGCCTCAATTTCAAGGAGTATGTCGGTTTCTTAGACACCTTTCAGATTATTACAAGTGTAATTGCCTTAAGTGCCTTTGCCAATCTTGCTACATTTTTTATTGCACTAAAAAAAAAATTACTACGAAACGGCACGTGGGCTCCTATTTGCCACTATCTTAATCACAATAGCCGTTGCCCTATATAAACTAAATTAAAATGAAATACTATATCATAAGTGGCGAAGCTTCAGGCGATTTACACGCCTCCAATCTGGCCACACAACTAAAAATAACCGACGAGCAAGCCGAAATAAGAGCATGGGGCGGCGAAAAATTACAGGCCGCTGGTGCTGTACTAGCCAAAAACTACAAAGAAACATCCTTTATGGGCTTTACTCAGGTAATTGCGAATTTAGGCAAATTGAAGAAATTTTTTGCCTTTTGCAAACAAGATATTCTTAATTTTAAACCGGATATAGTTATTCTCGTAGACTATCCGGGCTTCAACCTCCGAATTGCTAAATTTACCCACCAACATAAAATTCGCACCTATTATTATATATCTCCCAAAATTTGGGCATGGAAGAAAAAAAGAGCTTACAAAATTAAACGTCTAATCGATAAAATGTTCGTTATTTTTCCTTTTGAGATTGATTTTTATAAACAATACGATTATAAAGTCAAATATATTGGAAATCCACTTTTAGATGAAATAGAAAATCAAAAACCGCTTTTATCAGAAAGGTCTGATTTTTTGATAAAGAATGGAATAGATGACAAAAGCATTATTGCTTTGCTAGCCGGTAGCCGTAAGCAGGAGATAAAACGGCTTTTACCAAAAATGATTGAACTTAGCTACAAATTTCCTGAATCGGAATTTGTTGTTGCCGGAGCCCCCGGAATTAGCAAAAATTTCTACAGCCGGTATATCAAAAATAGCCCGGTAAAATTGATATTTAACCAAACATACGATTTACTGCATCACGCTAAATCGGCAGTAGTAACCTCCGGTACAGCCACGCTAGAAACAGCACTTTTTAATGTGCCCCAAGTGGTAGTTTATGCCGGTAATTTTATTTCATTTGCTATAGCCAAAATGGTGGTTCATATAGAGCATATTAGTCTGGTTAATATCATTTTGCAAAAAGAAGCCGTACGAGAACTCATTCAATATGATTTTAACATTCAGAATTTAAAAGAAGAACTGATAAAGATTACTAATTCGTCCAAACGCGAAAAAATCATGGAAAATTACAGCAAATTACAGCAAATTCTCGGAGGAAAAGGGGCTTCTGAGAAAGCAGCAAAAATAATAATCGAAGATTTAAAAAGTACAAAAAAGCAATAATCGACAATTTTTGATAAAATCATGATAGTCCTTAAATCAAGGTTAAGACAATTATTCTTACCTTTGTCTGATAATAATAAAGAATGATAAGCTATTTACAAGTAGAAGACCTCAGCAAAAGTTTTGGCGAACGTGTTATTTTCCAAGATATTACTATAAATATTAACCTTGGCGAAAAAATAGCATTACTAGCCCCCAACGGAGCAGGTAAAACCACGCTTTTCCGCATTATTATGGGCGATGATACGGCCGATTCAGGAAGAATAACCTTCCGAAACGACATTTCCAAAGCCTATTTGCCACAAAATCCTAAACTTAATCCCGAAAATACAGTTTTTGAAGAAATTTACAACATCGAAGACCCAAATTTTGAGATAATCAAAGAATATGAGCAAGCCTTAATCATTGGAGACGAAAACCAGATTACCGAAGCCATTGACAAAATGAATTCAGCAGAAACCTGGGATGCTGATACTAAAATAAAGCAAATACTCACACAATTAGGTCTGATAGATTTCGACAAAAAGGTAAATATCCTTAGTGGCGGACAGCAAAAAAGATTGGCTCTAGCCAAAGCTTTAGTTCAGGAACCCGATTTTCTGATACTCGATG
>CAYQXT010000308.1:0-4894 GCA_964421365.1 uncultured Bacteroidaceae bacterium | reverse complement strand
GTGCTTGCATCGTTTTTAATCTATCTCAACTTGTTAAACTGCACGAATGCTATGCCAATCACACTTAGCTAGGATAAAGCATTTTATGGAATTGTCCTTCTCATGTACTAACTTTCAAGATTTATACCACGAGAATACGATAAAAACATTGGATAGTAGGCATAATATTAATGGGATTAACTGTTGCTAAACTCCAGTAAAACTATAAATCTATAAGATTAAAAGATTTCCCATATTTATTTTTATCAAGACAAGCACTTAAATTTCATGCTATTAATATTTTTTGATCTGGCAATATGGAAAATCTACCGAACCATTGTTACAGTTGAATACATTAATTTAGCAAAGGCAGTACACATTGTTAATTATCCTTAATTAAAGAATATAATACACGAATATCTTTAATTACTCGTTTGCATTGTAATTTTAAGATGTATAAAATGAAAAGAATAATTTTCTTTACGCTAATTTTGTTGTCAGTTGTTTTATTTTCCTGTAAAAAAACCAATTATATTGCTGCGTTGTATATTCCAACTGTGGGAGATACAACTGCTACGGCAACACTTTTAGATCTTCAGCAAGGAAGAGTTTTGTATATTAATAATTGCGGTCAATGCCACAATTATCGTTCCCCTGATGACTATACCGTTTCCCAATGGGACAATATCCTGCCACAAATGATTATTAATGCACAATTAAATTCTGTGGATGCTTCATTAGTATCAAAATACGCGAAGAGGGGGAAATAATAAATTATTAATGAGTTCGGTCTAAAAACCGGTCGGACGGATAGATTTATTAAAATGGTAAAAATATACAGCTCATTTACAATTGATTAATGAAGCTGTCCGACCGATTTTGATGCAAATTCACCTTTTTATACTGGACTCATTAATTGTTGTAAATGAGCTTCGTTTGGATTAGGAGATGTGTAAGGCCAGCTCCTGTGCCCAAAAAACAATTATAAATTGTTAATGATGAATTGTTAATTCCGTTCTACAATGAGCATTTTTTAATCACAAATACACTGTTTACAAGATTTTAAAACAATATATAAAATATTCAAATTGATTATAGTGTTCGACAATATTTTTTACTTAAAGTATAAATATTAATTTAGCCTAAATTTTAAATTAAAAAACAATGAAAAAATTAAGTTTTCTGCTTATTATCCTTTTCATTTCCCCATTATTGGCCATAAGTCAAGGCTATCAGTTTACTGAGAAGATTAATCTGCCGCATACGAGCGTAAAAAATCAGTATCGTAGTGGTACTTGTTGGTCATGGTCGGGCATTTCGTTTTTTGAATCAGAAGCCCTAAAAAACGGTGTAAAAAAAGTTCCCGACTTAGCACCCATGTTTGTTGTTCGGAATATCTACAAAGAAAAAGCCATCAAATATGTACGTATGCAAGGGAAAACAAACCTGGGCGGAGGTGGCGAACTTCATGATGTACAACACTGTCTGAAAGTGTATGGCATTGTGCCTATGTCGGTTTATCCGGGTTTAAACTATGGCGAAAAGAAACACGTTCATGGTGAATTGGATGAGGTCATCAAAGATTACTGTGATGGCGTTATCAAAGCTTACGAAAATGCCAATAAAAGAGGTCATGGCAGAATATCAACGGCATGGATTGCTGGTTTAGATGGTATTTTGGATGCCTATTTTGGTAAATTACCCCAAAATTTCACTTACAATGGGAAAAATTATACGCCAAAATCATTCCTAAGTGGCTATCTAAAAATTAATCCTGATAATTATGTAGAACTAAGTTCGTTTTCACATCATCCTTTCTACAAGCCATTTAAGATTGAGATTCCAGACAACTGGCTATGGGCAAATGTAGAAAATGTACCATTGAATGATATGATGAGTATTATCGACAATGCATTAAGCAATGGTTTTACTGTAGGCTGGGCAGCCGATGTAAGCGAAACAGGTTTTGCTTCGCGGGTGGGTATTGCCGTGATTCCGGCTACAAAACTGGAAGATTTGAGTGGAACTGATCGTTCGCGATGGGAAAATATAAAAGCCAACGACCTTACGCCACAGAGCAAAGAGTTTAAGCAAAAACCAATGCCCGAAAAACAGATTACTCAGCAAATGCGCCAGATAGCCTTTGACCGGCAAGAAACAACCGATGATCATGGAATGCATCTTATTGGAACGGCCGTTGATCAGAACGGAAGCCCTTATTATATTGTCAAAAATTCATGGGGAGATTATAACAAATATCACGGTTATTTTTATGTCTCTAAGCCATTTGTTGCCTATAAAACAACGGCTATTATGGTAAATAAAAAAGCTATTCCTAAAGCTGTTTCTAAAAAATTAGGGATTAAATAAAATTATAAATTAAAATCGTATTAAAATCAGTCGGACGGTTTTATTAATCAACAGTAAATAAAGTAGTTAATTTCTCTGTTTAATAAAACTATCCGTCTGATCTATTTCTATAACAACAATCACTTTTTAACTTCAACAGTTCCTCTAACCCACAATACTTTCCTATCTTTATGTGGATCGTTGGTGATTATCGTAATACTTTTATTTTGTGAGCCTCTTTTGTGAGCCGAATTAAATGTAACTTTTAGATCGGTTGATTTTCCGGGTTTAATTATTTTATCCTGAGGTATTACAGCCGTACATCCACATGAAGAACGTACTTTACGGATAATCAAAGGGCTTTTCCCTTTATTATAAACTTTAAAAACATAATCAACTGTTTCTCCTTGTTTTATGGTTCCAAAATTAAAACTTTCAGGTTCAAAAGTTACCTGTGGCGCTTTTTTAAGCTGCTGAGGACTTAATTTTGTGAAATCTTCCTTTATTACAGCACTAATATTCAGATTATTATTCCCATAATTTTTACCGTTTACTTGTACAAATATATTATCAAAAACATAATCCCAGTCATTTTTATTAGAACTATTATAAGTTAGGGTAATTCTGGCCTGTTTTTTTGGTGGGATTATTGCTGGATCCATTTTTATAGTTAAATTAGATGGAACGCTATTAAAACCAACAGTCATAGGTTTATTTGTACTATTTAATACGTCAATAGTTTTTTTCTGAGATTCGCCTTTGTTGATTTTACCAAAAGCAACGTGGCGGTTTCTTAATTTCAATCCACCAATATCATATTTAAAATAATTGGGTTTGCTGGATACTTTTGGCTCTACACTTCCTTTTATAATTAATGTTAATACCGGAGGTTCTCCGTTAGAATTTACACGGATAGATTTTGTAAAACTCCTATATCCGCGGGGATTAAATGTTACATCAATAAAGCCCTTTTCACCGGCAGGAACTGGTGTATTTGTCCATTTTGGAGTGGTACACCCACAAGAGGCTTTTACATTTGACAAAATAAGCGGTGCGGCACCGGTGTTAGAAAATTCAAAGCGATGGGTTACTTTGCCATTTGCTTCTTTAATTGTCCCAAAGTCAAAATTGCTTTCTTTAAAAGAAATATGTGCTTTTTTGGTTTGCGCATTGCTAAAACTTACGAACAATAAGCTTAAGCTAAAAAAAATCAATAATCGTTTCATACAAAATTTTATTTTAGAAAACACAAATTTAAAAATTTATGTAGAAGAATTACTATAAGTCTGATTTTTTTATCATAAATCAAACTTAATGAACTCATATTTATGAGCAAATGATTCTTTATACCATAAATAAAACCTTAATCTATGATATGCTAAAAAAAGATACAAAATAGGGATCAATAAAAAAAGGAGCTGAAGACTATAAGGCCAATAGAAAAATGGAAATATCAGAGCCTCAAAATTTGCAGCATACACTGCTTAACTACATCAAATATGGCGACAAATCATCTTATTTGAACCGTTACAGCCTAAAAGAGCTAAAAAATTTAAAGGTTTCGGATATTATGCCAAGCTACAAAGAAGCAATTTCTTATGCGGCTAACTTTGAATATGTGGGTCAAAAAGATAAAAAACAATTGCCCAATCAATTGCTCAAAATTTTAGCTTACTTGAAAATCCTAAGCACAATGACAAGCAACTTGAATTACCGATTAAGCAATACGCAAAAAACAGCGTCTTTTATCTTAATAAAAAATCAACAATTCAGAGTCAGGTAGCCGTTTTAATGAATTTAGACAAATATAATCACTCAAAAGAAGCGTATATAGATGCTTTTAATCAATACTTTGGCAGAGATTTCTTTGGTCTGACCATGCAGGAAATACGCGAATATCGTTCTTATGCCAATGGTGCATGGGGAGGGATAAAAATTCAAAAATACGAAAACAGGAATATGTACTTTGGTGGAGAGATGCAAACCCAAGCCGACAAAACCATTGACGCACTTGGAATCTATGATTCTTTACTCACTCAAATACCTAAGAAACCGGAGCGAATGAACACCTTAAAACAATATCTAGCGCTTTCGGCCATTTCTGAACGCCCTGATTTCAGACGTTTGCCGGTAAAAATAAAATTATGGGAAACAAGAGGTTTTAAGAAAGATCCGGCAAAAGCAAAAAATAGTTTTTATAACAACATGAAATTTGATAACTTATATAAATTTTATACTTCTGAAATCAAAGGCAAGCCGGTAGTTTATATAATAACCAGCAATATAAAAAAAATTGATAAACAAAAGCTTAGCAAATATGGTGAACTTAAAGAGTTGAAAATAAAAGACATAATTAGGAAATAAACAGTAAACATGAAGTGATAAAGCCCACAATCGCTTTATCACTTCATACTAAAGCAAATATTCCACATTCAAGCTATTTTTTAGCATAAATTACTCTTCTACTTTAATAATTCTGTAAAAACGCTAATATAAAAATTAGCAGCCGAGACTTTTAATTTTAACAAAATTACCCGATACTTTTAAAAAAGAATTTTTAAAATAT
>CAYQXT010000307.1:0-4899 GCA_964421365.1 uncultured Bacteroidaceae bacterium | reverse complement strand
ATGGGGATGATTTCAATGGCTTTGTATAATGTGGTAGATACTATTTTTATTGGTCAGGGAGCCGGTGCGCTCGCAATTGGAGGTTTGGCTATTGTATTCCCTATTCAGATGATTATCAATTCGATAGCGCAGTCGGTAGGTATGGGAGGTGCTTCTCTTGTTTCGCGCAGTTTGGGAGAAAAGGATATAGATAAGGCCAATCTTACCTTTGGGAATATCATGACACTGATAATCATCATGTCGGTTGTTACCTTACCGATTGCTTACTTTTTTAAGCGAGAAATATTGATACTATTTGGAGCCGAAGGTAAAATATTAGCTTACTCTATGGATTATTACAGTATTGTACTTTGGTCGGGGCCTTTTTTGAGTTATGCCATGACTACCAACAGCATTATCCGTGCCGAGGGAAATGCCAAAGTAGCCATGACGACCATGTTGATTTCCAGTGTGATAAATCTTATTTTAGATCCGATCTTTATTTTTGGATTAGATATGGGAATAAAAGGTGCAGCCTGGGCTACGCTGATAGCCATTATTTTAACCAATTTTTATCTGTACTGGTATTTTGCCAGCGGTAAGAGTTCTCTTACTTTCTACCTGAAAAATATGCGCATGAAGTGGAAAATTATCAGCGAAACACTTGCGATAGGTTCCTCTTCTTTTGCCCGTCAGGCATCGGGAAGTCTTGTCGCTATTATTATGAATCACAGTTTGATGTATTATAGTGGCGAAATGGCTGTGGCGGCTTATGGTATAATTAATCGGGTGATGATGTTTATTTTTATGCCTCTTTTCGGTATCATTCAGGGATTTATGCCAATTGTGGGTTTTAATTACGGTGCACGAAAATTTAAGCGGGTACGGGAGTCCATAAAAGTTTCTATCATTGCCACTACTGGTTTGGCCACTTTTGGTATGCTGGTGGTGCTTCTATTTCCGGTTGGAATTGTTCATATTTTTAGCCGGAATGTAGAATTGACCAATATCGCCTCTAATGCCCTTCGTATTATTGTTTTGGCTTTTCCTTTAATTGGTGTTCAGGTTATTGGTGCCGGTCTGTATCAGGCATTAGGTAAAGCTTTACCCTCTTTGTTTCTGTCGCTTTTACGCCAGGTAATTTTATTGCTGCCTTTAGTCTTAATTTTACCTACAATTTTCAAAATAGACGGTATCTGGGCTTCTTTCCCTATCGCCGATTCAACAGCCTTCTTTGTAACCAGTTATATGATTTACAGGGTAGTTAAGAGATTTCCTAAGGTGGACGAAGAGTAAAGAGGTTTTTTTAATCAATTGTGAATGCTGTTTGCAGTAGAAAATAGTTAGTTATAAAAATATAATATGAGTCCAGTATAAAAAGGTGAATTTGCATCGAAATCGGGCAGTAATGGCATATAAATACGGTCTTTTTTCATAAAAACTCTTCAAAAGAGTAACTGGACTCAAAAAGAGCCTTTTTGTTATAATTATTTAAATTGAGCTCTATGTAAATGGAGAATTCTTTTGAAAAATTACGAATCACAGTTGTTTTCCCAATTTGTCGTGCCCCTCTTAATATTAGAGGTTTTCTTTTTTTTCCTATTTTGTTAAATTTTGTTTTCTTTTTCGCTTAAACATTTTCTTTTTTTTGCAAATCCATGACTAAAGTAAGCCTTATTTATTTCCTTGTGAGAAATAATGAGCTTATAATCTGCTGATTAGTGTTTGTTTGTCTCAGGAGTAAAAAAAGGCATGAATGTTTACTTCTCTTCCCCTGCTCTATCTGTTAACTGTTTCAAGCAGTCGGACGGATAAGTTGCCACTTTTTTGAAGGCAGCCGAAAAATGGGCGATAATATCTGATGCTATGAGCGTTTCTGGGCTTTGGCTTTCTATTGCACAATCGCCGGCAAGGCCATGCAGATAAACGCCTATAATAGCGGCTTCTAAGGCTGAATAGCCCGAAGCCAAAAGCCCTGTGATAAAGCCGGTTAATACATCTCC
This sequence comes from uncultured Bacteroidaceae bacterium, assembly GCA_964421365.1. Classification (GTDB taxonomy): domain Bacteria; phylum Bacteroidota; class Bacteroidia; order Bacteroidales; family DYOH01; genus CAYQXT01. The sequence goes on along the minus strand of CAYQXT010000307.1, from coordinate 2,917 downwards.
GCTGCCGGCTGTGGCCATTCCGTTGTTGCCGGTGATATTGAAAAATAGCTGTCCATTTTGGAAGGCAATACTTGTGTGTGCGCCTTTCAGAACGATAATTATATTGTATTCTTTGGCTGATTTTTGTTGGAGCAAAAGTCTTTCGTAGCTATTGCTTGTTTTTCCGAACAGGCGCTCAAATTCTTTGGGGTGAGGCGTTATAATGGTATTTTGAAGTACGAATGTCCACAAATATTTATTCTCAGACAAAATATTTAGTGCATCGGCATCAAGAACTAATTTTTGGGGCTGCTTTTGCAGGAGTTTTTTTAGTGCCTGTACCGATTTTTCATTTTTCCCCAGTCCACAACCAACACCAAGGGCCGAGTACGCTGAAATTTCTGGCGCTTTGGTTAAAATGTTCTCGTGACTGTCGATGCTCAGCATACATTCGGGTACTGCCGTTTGCAGAATATTTACTGCCGATGCTGGAACATGGACAGTTAAAAGTCCAAGACCACTTTTTAGGGCTGCTTTGGCAGCCAGAACAGCTGCGCCGTATTTTCCGTAGGAACCTACTACGAGCAAGGCGTGCCCAAAAGTGCCTTTATGCGAAAATTTCTTGCGTTTTATCAATCTTTCTGAAATGTCATTTGGTTCAATGAGTTGATAGTAAGAGTTCTGAGCGTTAATAAATCTTCTGTCTATGCCTATGGAAAGGGCTATCCATTCACCTACAAAGTCTTGATTATCGGGTAGGAGCATGGATAAAAAGGGCATTTCTATACTTAGCGTATAATTGGCGAAAATAATTTTTTGGTTCAAAGGGCGACTGTCTTCATATAGTAGGCTATTGTCTTCGGAAAATAGGCCAGAGGGAATGTCTATGGAGAGTATTGTTGCACCCGAATTATTTATATGTCGGATAATTTCGGAGGCAAATCCACTGACTGTTCGTTTCAGACCGCTGCCAAATATACCTTCTATAATAATATTGTTTTTGTTAATTTCTGGTAAATCGGTGGTTTCTGCTATTTCTTTTGTGGAAATATTGAGTTCGTGCAGTCTTTTTTGGTTCACTTGGTTATCGCCAGAAAATTTTTTGCCCCAGATAAATACTTCACATAGATATTTATTTTGGCTTAGCAGGCGGGCAATGGCCAGCACATCGCCGCCATTATTGCCGGGGCCGGCAATAATGCAGAATTTTTTGTGGATAGAAAATTTATTCATTATCCAAGTTGTGCAGGTTTGGGCTGCATTTTCCATTAAGTTAATTCCTAATATTGGTCGGTTTTGAATAGTATAGGTATCGGCCTCTTTGTTTTGTGCTGCGTTTAATATTTTTATCATTTTTCTATTATTGTTAAAAGATAAGCAAAGATACAATTTTTATGAAAAAAATTAGTGCTGAATAAAACGGTTGGATGATAGTTTTTATATTTTAAGATTTACCACATAGACACTTTAAGAGACGATAGTTTTTTTTTGATAGTAAGATATTTTTAGTGTACATAGAGAAAATTTTTCCAAATTTTTTTGCGCTTTTTGTCTGCTAGGTTTAATATTTTCAAGATTTTGGTAGCCACTTGGAAACGTCTTGAAAATCTTATGGGTACAAATTAGTCGAAGTTTTTAACTTCGACTAATAGGGATTTTAAACGTTTTTAAGATTTTGTTGGCAGCTGGAAGGTTTTTTTGTAGTGCGGTTGCGCAAGGGATTGCAGCGATACCCTGCCGCAGACGAAGCCCAGCAAAACACGGCAAAAAAGAGTGTAGCGACAAGCGGAACTCCTTTTTTAGCGATGTTTTGCGGGCTGAGACAAGGGGGAGTATAAGCGGAAAGCCCGCTTGTGCGCCCAAAAATTAATTACAAATTACTAATGTCGTTCTACAATTCCCGATTTCGGATTTCGGAATTCAATCCAAGTCTTTTTTATAAAAAATTTCACATTTGTTAAAATTTTCTATATTTGTAGCGAATTAAAAGAAACAGACTATGACTAAAGAACGAAAACATCCTCGTGGACTAAAGGTTCTTTTCTTTACGGAGATGTGGGAGCGTTTTGGATTTTACCTGATGCTCGGTATTTTTACTTTATACATGATTAATGGCGATGGAACAGGAAGTTTTCTTGGTCTAGGCTTGAGTGATGAAAAAGCAGCAGATATTTATGGTACTTATTTGGCTTTGGTTTACTTAACGCCATTTTTTGGCGGCTTAATCGCGGATCGCTATTTTGGGTATCGCCGTTCTATCACTTTGGGTGGAATTTTGATGGGCTTGGGCTATATTGGCCTGTCTTTTCACAGTATTCCTGTTTTTTATTCTTCGCTTTTATTTATTATTCTTGGAAATGGTTTTTTTAAACCGAATATTTCGGCTCTTGTAGGGCGTTTGTATGATAACGACAAATATCGCCCGGTGAAGGATTCTGGTTTCAATATTTTTTATATGGGAATTAATGTAGGCGCTTTTGTTAGTAACTTTATAGCGGCTTATTTACGCATAAATTACGGTTGGGGTTGGGCTTTTGCTGCTGCCGGTGTGGGTATGTTTTTGGGATTAATTTGGTTTTGGTCGGGAAATGCGATGGCTAAAGATATTCGTGAGGCAGATTATATTACTCCTCCCGGGCCACATGATACTTCTTTGAAGAAAATTATACTTACTTTGTTTGTGCCTGCTTTTGCTGCTGGTGCTTTTGGCTGGTTAATTCCGGGCACTATTTTCGGGGCTGATTCTACTGATGCCTTTTTGTTTTTTAGTATTCCGGTGGTTTTATTTTATATAAATTTAGTGCGTCAGGCTCCGGAAAAAGAAAAGGAACCCATAAAAGCATTGCTCTCGGTATTTGCCGTTGTGGTTATTTTCTGGGCTATATTTCATCAGAATGGCTCGGCTCTTACTATATGGGCTGAAAGATATACTGCTCGC
>CAYQXT010000306.1:0-4903 GCA_964421365.1 uncultured Bacteroidaceae bacterium | reverse complement strand
ATAGAAAAACCTTTTCTTTAACAGATTTCTAAAATAGTCAAACAAAAAATCCGCTAAAAGCGGATTTTTTGTTTGACTATTTGGAGGCAGCTTTTTTAATTCTCACCTGATTTCCATTTCCTAGATAGTCAATTTCATCAAACAGAAACTGACAGATAAAAACTCCTCTACCATTCAAATCGAACAGCCTTTCTTCCTGAATATCAGACTGTAATGATTTCCAATCGAAACCTTTACCTTCATCAGTAATCAACCATTCGCATTCCTTCCGGTTCATTCTAAACTGAACGGAAATTTTTCTACCAAAAAAAGTAGGATCATTCAATCTATCTTCATATAATTGCTCTAGCTTAGCATCTTGTAAAGCTTGTGATTTTTCCTGAAAAGATATTTCTAAATTACCATGTTCCAATGAATTAGTCAACAACTCAACCAAACCCAGTTCAATACTGATACGCTCGTCACTGGAAAAAATATTACCTGTTTCTTGAATCAAATAATCAACGACTTTAGGAATCATATCAGTATGAGTGGGAAACTCAAGTACAAACTCCCGATGCAATAAAGTGCCCGGAACTTTAGGTATTATAGCCTTCCTATTTTTTATTATCGCATCATATTTCTGAAGAAGTTCGAGTAAATCTGCTTGCCGAACCGGTTTCTTTAAATAATTATTAGCGCCAAGATGAAAAGCCTTAACAGCATAATCTTCAGTACTAAATGCAGTTATCATAATAAAAATAGAATTTGCCTTTTTGGTTCTAATGGCTTCCAAAAGCTCTAAACCATCCATTACAGGCATTTGAATATCACAAAGCACTAAATCGGGCTTAAATTCGGTGAAAAATTCCAAACCTTCTTTACCATTTTCAGCTGCTCTGTACTCATGGCCTTCAATCTCAATTGCATTTTTCAAATATTCCCTTGAAGCTAAATCGTCTTCAACAATGAGTATCTTCATTTCTCTCTGGTCTAATTTGAGTTAATAAGTTATTCAATATCCAAATTAAATAAAGTATAAATAATTTATCCCTTTGATTTACAAATATAACAAAATATTCAAATATAAAAGCAAAATATTTATATTTAGAAAAAATCTGTAATTTGTTTTTAGAATAATCTGATAAATCACTTGAAACTAAAATCCTGTATCCTTGAATTTTCGCATTTGTCTCGTAGGTTAATTTCAATTGGGAAAGTAGTGACTATTTTTTTATCAACATATACCGTTAATAACTTATACTTGGCATCGTAATAAACCCTAGCCCATTTACCTGATACACTGGCATTATAATCGGCCAAACCAGACCCTCTTTCAAAAATTTTAAATCGGTATCCTGTATAATCTATTCCCACTACTTTATTGACATATAAAGCCTTAGGAGCAATTGTATCTATTTTTATGTAATATGTACCAAATTCGAAAGATTGAAAAACAAAGTAAGAATTGCTAATTGATCCAATTTTCGGACTTTCCCTTTTATTTTTATTGATAAGTACCGCATACAATTTTGATAAAAATATAGAGGGAATATCTTGGGTATCAAAACTTATTACTATTGCTTTTTTTAAAGGGATATAAGAATACCCAATCTGATAAACGAATGACCATGGTGAATATTTGAGGTTCAATCGTTTGAGAGAAAATGGATAATCATAATACACAGATAACATAGGAATTTGGACATTAATTTTATTATCGGTAAAATGATAAGATAACCTATAATTGAGCTGTTTTTTGAGTGAAACAGTAATTTTCTGAGAACGTTGAAGGTGGAATATATAGTTCCGTTGGTTATGGGCATAGTCTGACAAAACGATTCGAACAAGGTGCTTTTTGAAATCTAATAGATGAATAATTCCATTGCTAGAGTTCGGTTGATAAACAGAAAGTTTATTATTGGGAGCCTGAAATAGCTTATATATCTTAATATTTGTAGTTTTAAATATTTTGTAATCCATAAGTGCATTAATTCCTCGGGTTTCCATAAAAGAAAAACTATCAAATTTAGCTGTGAAATAAAGCGTTGAATCCAAAAATAATTGCAATCTATATACTCCAAAATGATTGGGAGAATTCGTCATTTTATCAACTGCCCTAATCCCAATGGCTGAATATTCGGGTACATAAATAGTCTTTTTTAAAAGCACTGTTTTTCTCTTAACATAATTAAGCTTAATATAGCGAGCCTTAGCCATCGCATCAAAATTAGGAGACGATAAATTATATATATACAATGCTTTAGCAATTGGTGCCTCATAATCAACAATTTGAGGATAGAAAGACAAGGGATTTAAAGGAAATTCCGTTTTTGTATTGCGAATTTCAAAATGTAAATGGGGACCACCGGAATGACCGGAATTACCGGAAAGAGCAATAATTTCACCTTTAGCAACAGGAATATAATCGGGAGCAAAATAAAGCTCTAGTTCACTCATTTTCAGTTCCTTCTGTTTTCTGAGAACTAATTGCTCTAATTTAGGGCTAAACTCCTTTAAATGTGCATAAACAGAAGTGTGTCCATCGGGGTGATTAATATAAATTGCCCGCCCGTAGCCACCGGAAGAGATTCGAATACGGGATACATAACCCTGTTCGATAGCTTTGACCGGCCAACCTACTCTAGCTTTCGTTTTAATATCAAGCCCTGAATGAAAATGTGAGGCTCTTAATTCACCAAAATTACTGGAAAGAATAATAGGAATATCAATTGGAAAAAGATAGCCAGTTTGAGCAAAAACAGTTGAATTCCACATTAAAAGTAAAAAAAATATTTTTCTCATTAAGTTAAATTTAATTACAAATTTTGAATTACGAATTACATTCGATAAAAGTTTTTAGTTATTCTATAAGGAAAGTTATTGTCTAACATGGAACTCTCAGCCTACAAATTTATATAAAAAGAATATGGAAAGAGCACAAATTCAAATTATTACTACTATTTTCAAAAAACTTTAAATTAGAGTGTCAAAAATATAATAAAGAATCCAAAAAAAATATTAAATTTGTACTTTAGTATAACATAAAAATTGTTAACTTCGTGACCCAATATAATGTTTGAATGGATAATAGCGAACAATTTATAAAAGATTTAGCATCAAGGATAAATGAGCTAAAATCATTATATATCACCACAAAGAACAAGTTAGATTCTTTAACGAAAGAGAATAACGAGCTAAAAGATGACATAACGGTAAAAAGCCTAAAACTAAAGCAAGTGGAAGATGATTACCGTATGTTGAAATTAGCAAAAAGTTTTGCTCCGGGAACGGAAGACAAACACAGTGCAAAACTAAAAATAAATCAAATAGTGCGGGAAATTGATAAGTGTATTACACTTTTAAATAAATAATTGAGTAAAATTGCATGGACGATAAATTATCCATAACATTAAATATAGCTGAAAGAGTTTATCCACTGAAAGTAGCGAGAGATGAAGAGGAAAAATTCAGAAAAGCGGCTAAACTAATAAATGAAAAATTGGCTGTTTACAGACGGCATTTCACATCAAAAGATGCACAAGATTTACTAGCGATGGTGAGCTTGCATCTTGCAACGAGAAATATTGAAAGTAGCCAAAATGTTAGCACAGATGCAATTTTACGAGACATGAAAGAATTAACAAACGATATTGAAAGTTTCTTGGTAGAACACAACGATCTTTAGAATATAGCATTAAGCAAAAGAGTTTGCCCGCATTGTTTCTTTTTCCAGACTTGAAAACTCAACATTTTACAATTTGGAGCCCAGCTCGACTTATGTAGAACAGGCCTCGTCCCCTAGTGGGAGTATTTTAGGATACCAGTGGACGTTCGAAATAAACCGGCAGCTTCACCCATGTCTTCTTGGGGTTTTCCAAGGCCAAAAAAGAAATTAGTGCGGGCATTTTTATGAATAATTAAAAGTAAAAACCATGGTTATAAATGTCATTATAGCGATTGTTGCATTTGCCGGAGGCTTTGCAACAATGTATATACTGCGAAAGAGCAGCTTATCCAAACGAGCCAATGAGCTTATTGAAGAAGCTAAGGCTGAAGCCGAAGTATTGAAAAAGGGAAAAATTTTACAGGCAAAAGAAAAATTTCTGCAATTAAAAACCGAACATGAACAGTTTGTTAATGAAAAAAATAAAAGCTTGAATAGTTTTGAAAACAAACTAAAACAAAAAGAAAATTCTTTAAATCAGAGGCGTGAAGATATCCAACGTAAAAATAAAGAATTAGAGCTTACTAAAAAAAATACAGAATTAATTAAAAACAATCTTAGCGACCAATTAGAACTCATAGAACGGAAAAATGAGGAGTTGGAAAAATTACACCGCAAGCAAGTAGAAAGTTTACAGAAAATTGCGGGCTTATCTGCCGATGATGCCAAGCTTCAGTTGATAGAATCAATGAAAGAAGAAGCCAAAGCCGATGCAATGTCTTATATTAGTGAAATTACAGAAGACGCTAAACTTACGGCTTCAAAAGAAGCAAAACGCATTGTTATACAAACGATTCAGAGAGTTGGAACAGAAGTGGCTGTAGAAAATAGTGTTACTGTTTTTCATATTGATAGTGATGAGATAAAAGGTAGAATTATAGGCCGTGAAGGAAGAAATATCAGGGCTTTGGAAGCAGCAACAGGCGTAGAAATAATTGTGGATGATACTCCAGAAGCGATTGTTTTATCGGCCTTTGATCCTGTTCGTCGTGAAATAGCCCGTTTAGCATTACACCAATTAGTTACTGACGGTAGAATACACCCAGCACGAATAGAAGAAGTAGTTACTAAGACACGCCGGCAAATAGAAGAAGAAATAATGGAAGTGGGCAAACGAACGGTGATAGACTTAGGAATACACGGAATGCATTCGGAATTAATCCGCCGCGTAGGGAAAATGAAATATCGTTCTTCTTA
>CAYQXT010000305.1:0-4932 GCA_964421365.1 uncultured Bacteroidaceae bacterium | reverse complement strand
GCTTGGCTTGAAGTGAAATCCTCGCTAATGGTGCGGATGCGCAAGGGATTGAAGCGATACCCCGCCGCAGTCCGAAGCCCTACAAAACACGGTAAAAAAGAGTGTAGTGTTCACCGAAACTCCTTTTTTACCGATGTTTTGTAGGCTGAGGCAAGGGGGAGTATAAGCAGAAAGCCCGCTCGTGCGCCCGAATAATAATGGTAAATTGTTAATGGTGAATTGTTAATGCTGTTCTATGAGTCCCGTTCTACGGGTGACAATTGCGAATGTTTAATCCTAGTTTATGAATTACTAATGATGTTCTACAAGTGTCAATTTCGGAATCACGAATCCCGAATTCAGACAAAGGCTTTGGGATTATTGAGTTCCGAAAAATATGAGTATTTTTGTATGGAAAAATTGGATACAATAATCTAAATAGCGTACGTTTGTAAAATAATCGTAATTTTTGTAATTGATTTGAAAAAAAATAGAAACATGAAACAATTATTTTTTGTCCTTTTAAGCATCCTCACGCTTGAGTCATCTGGGCAGGTAGTCAGAAATGTACTAGCAACTCAATCCGGGAATAGAATTTTCATTACTTATGATTTAAACAGCCCTAAGCCTGTTGAAAATTTTAGAATAGACTTATTGGTTTCTCTCAATGGTGGTCATAATTGGAGTTCGCCATTGAGTGAAGTGAGTGGAGCTGTAGGAGAGAATATTAAAGCAGGAGATAACCAACAGATTATCTGGGATGTTCTTGCAGAACGAAGTGATTTAATCAGTGATAATATTCAGTTTAAAATTCAGGCTCAAAAAATTAATTCTTCGATGCCATTAAATGGCGAAAAAGGTAGTTTTGTTGATAATCGGGATGGAACACGCTATAATTGGGTGAAAGTGGGCAAGCAAATATGGATGGCCGAGAACCTTCGCTATGACCTAAACGGACATAGTTTTGTAAATCCAAATATAAATGAAATTCAAAAAAATGGTCGTTTATATGATTATAAGGGGGCTATACAGGCATGCCCGACAGGTTGGCATTTACCCAATAACCCCGAATGGTTTATTATGCTGAAACAATTAGGTGGCCTTATTGCTGCCGGTCCGAAAATGAAAACTTCTTCAGACTGGCTTCCTCGCTCGGGCAACAACGCATCCGGTTTGTCGGTGCGTCCGGCAGGAATGAGATTATGCACCAGCGGCGCATATTTGTACAGAGGTAAAGGAAGAAGAGCCTATTTTTGGAGTGACGATGATAAAAGTTTGGGCTTGGCTCATACCATATATTTACGAAATGATTTTGATAAAGTATATCATAAAGTAATTAACAAAGATTTTGGTTTAAGCGTACGATGCGTTAAAGATAGAGATTAGTGAAAAAAACTCGAAGCGTGGGCGATAGCCCTCACTCGTGCATCGTCTGAGAAAATTTAAAGTTTAACAAAATATAGTTTGTATAAAATTTAAAAATAATGAAAAATAAGATTAGCCTATTCGTCCTGTTGATATTTTTATCGTATGGACTTGCACAGGCACAGGTTATTGAGGCTAGCAGCCCAATTTATTCTTTTCATATTAGTAATGAAATAGCCGACAAATTGCCTCCGAAAATTGAAATAACTTATCCACAGGTTATTACGAGAGGATTTAAACCGGTTATAAAGGAGAAAATTGTCACAATTGAAGGAAAGGCTACCGACCCGAGTGGTATTTTTGAGGTTAAAGTGAATAATAAAGAAGCTGCTATTGCTGTTGGAGGGGCATTTTCGGCCAGCGTTTCTCTCGTGGTAGGTGAAAATCAGATACAGGTAAAAGCAACCGATGGAAAAGGGAATACCGGTACTTATAATTTTACGGTAGTCAGGCAAAGTGATGCCGTAGTGCTTAATCCTACCGAAGATCTTAATCCGAACGACTTAACGGGTGGAAATGGAGAATATTATGCGCTGATTATTGGAGTGAATGACTATCCAAGTCCTGATATTATCAACTTAGACCAGCCGGTAGGTGATGCTCAAAAATTATATAATGTACTCACTCAAAAATATACTTTTACACCCGAAAATGTGCATTTCCTGAAAAATCCTACCCGCGACCAAATCATTCAGGAACTCGATAATTTAGCGAATAAATTAAATACTGAGGATAATTTGCTTATTTTCTACGCCGGACATGGCTACTGGAATGACAAACGTAAAACAGGCTATTGGTTGCCTTCCGACTCCAGAAAAGAATCTACTGCCCGATGGATTAGATATTCCACCATTCAAGGTTATATCGATGATATAAAAACAAAACACACTTTATTGATTGCAGATGCCTGTTTTAGTGGCGGAATTTTTAAAACCCGACGGGCATTTGAAGATGCACCCACCTCTATAAATAAACTATATGAGCTACCCAGCAGAAAAGCAATGACAAGTGGAACATTGAAAGAAGTTCCGGATAAAAGTGTATTTATGGAATATCTAGTGAAGCGTTTAAATCAAAATGAAAAGAAATATATTTCGGCACTCGACCTGTTTTCTTCCATGCGCGAAGCTATTTTAAATAATAGCCCTAATACGCCTCAATACGGAACAGTTCAGAACGCTGGTGATGAAGGGGGCGATTTTATCTTTATACAAAAATAATACTAAATCGCTATCAAAATAGTGAAAAGGATTTTGGTATTTCATTTTTAATCAACATGCTATAAGAAATATGCATAACTAAAATGATACCGATTTGATATAAAAATACCCGTTTCAATCTTTTTTGAAACGGGTAGAACCATGAAACAACTAACTAATCGCTAATGAAATAACTTCCTAAATAAGTTTACCTGAAATTTCCAGTCTGATTTCGCCTATATCAATATTTGGAATTTTCTTGTTGGAAAAATAATTCTTTAAAAGTTGATTTAATTCGTCATCATAATAATCTATTATTTTGTCGGAATTCTCGATATAAATATGATGATGGTTATCTGTGAATGCATCGTAACGCATTTTATCCCCATCATTCTTAATCTTCATTATTAATTTTTTTTCTACCAAAGTTTCCAGTGTTTTATAAATGGTACCCGTTGAGATGCCCGGATATTTCTTTGATACAAATTCAATTATCATTTCAGCAGAAGGATGTTTTTTAGAATTTAATAAGGCTTCATATACGGCAACCCTCTGCATCGTTACTTTCAAGCCCTGTGCTGCCAATTTTTTCTTTATCTTTTCGTACATCTTTTTGTCTCTTAATAATATTTCCTAACATATATTAATTGCAAAGATATAAAAATTGTCTTTTAATTTAAAATCTCAAAAAAGAATTAAGTATATTTAACAACTTTTTAATTATATGCATACATTAAAATTACGAATACCAATAATGTACAAGAGCCGACAATTAGCAATCTATAGCGATTATACTTATAAAATTTGGGAAATTACTTTCTGAGCTGCGAGAATATATCTATTTTTGTAGTATGCAAGAATTTGGTATAGCCACAGAGAGTCTTATTTCGCTTCGTAAGAAGCCAAGTGAAAAAAGTGAACTGAGCTCGCAGATTTTGTTTGGCGAAACATACAAAGTACTGCAATTTAAGGGGGAATGGATAGAAATAGAAACCGTTTATGATCATTACAGTGGCTGGATATCAACGAATATGCATTTTGCCGTGCACGGCGATTTTCTGGAATTTGTAGCGTTTGAGAAAAAAGCCTGTACTTGTAGCATCTCATTAGTAAGCGAAATAGAAGCTAATTCGCCTCATTATCTGCCACACGGTGCCACTCTTCCTGCCTTTTCCGATAAAAGTATGAGCTTTAAAATAGGTAATAAAACGTTTAGGCTCTACGATAAAAATTCGATAAACAGTTTTACGGCTGCAAACATAAAGGATGTTGCTTTACGTTTTTTAAACGCTCCTTACTTATGGGGTGGACGAACTATTTTTGGTATCGACTGTTCTGGTTTTACTCAAATAGTGTATAAAATATGTGGGATAAAATTAATGCGCGATGCCTATCAACAGTTTATCCAAGGCGAGTTTGTTACTGATTTTAATGTAATTCAGGCAGGAAATTTAGCCTTTTTTGGCAGTTCTATTTCTAAAATTACGCATGTAGGTATCTTACTCAGCAAAGATAAAATTATTCACGCTTCGGGAAGGGTGAAAATTAGTGCCTGGGATGAAATAGGTATTTATGACGAGGAACAAGATAAATATACTCACAAACTGGTTGGAATTAAGAAAATAGTTAATTAATTGTAAATTGTTAATGCCAATGACTTACAATTACTGACTAGGCGCTGTTCGACAAAGGTGAAACCTTTGCCGAACAGTGGTTTTGATCAACAAAAATTATTCGTGCCTATTCATTTAATTTGTGGATAAAAAATATTTCTTGAACTTTGTGGATAGACACTAAATGATAATTAGGAATGCCAAAGTAACAAATAAAATATAGAATAAATGAGTTATACTTATGATTATCCGCGACCAGCGGTAACGGTAGATGCCGTAGTTTTACGCGAGAATGGCGATTTAGTAGAAGTTTTACTGATACAACGCAAAAATGAACCTTTTCAGGGTTCGTGGGCACTTCCGGGAGGTTTCTTAGACGAAAAAGAAACCTTAGAAGCAGCTGTAGCTCGTGAACTCAAGGAAGAAACCAATTTAGAAGGTTTAGAACTGATGCAATTTAGGGTGTATAGCGAGCCCGACCGCGATCCACGTGGCAGAACAATATCGACAGTATATATAGCCGTGGTACAAGGGGAAATAGATGCACATGCTGGTGATGATGCCAGCACACTAAGCTGGTTTTCGGTAAGCGATTTACCCGAATTGGCTTTCGACCATGCCACCATTATTCCCGATGTTTTACAATACATCAACGAAAATTTTTAAAGAATTATTTGCAGGCAATTTTAAGTTTTTTAATTTTGCGCTGCATTTAT
>CAYQXT010000304.1:0-4961 GCA_964421365.1 uncultured Bacteroidaceae bacterium | reverse complement strand
TGACAATGGCGCAATACGGCGAATTATGTAAGCATTTACAATCAAGATTGCCTTTTTGATTTACATCGGATTGTGGGGATAATCGAGTATCTTTATATCTACAATAGGAATTTAAAAACCTTATCAAAAAAACTGATTTTGCCGGCTTTTATTTCGGCATTAAAGGTATATTTTTTATCTATATGATTGATTTGCAGGCCAGAAATTGTTTCTAAGTATTTTTGAGAATTAGAAAAAGCAATTAAATAGGCTTTATTCTGGCGAATATTCACTTCTTTTGTTATTCGGCTTATTTTCAATTCTATTTTTTGCTGATATAAATCATTTATGCTATCTAAATAAATTACAACGATTTGATTTTTTTTGAGGTGTTTTTCTTCGCTTACAGGTATAAGTATTCTTACCGAAATATTATTCTTATTCGAGATGATTTCGGCTTGTGCTTTTAGGGTGTAAGGAATGCTAAAGTATTTGCTTCCTAGAATAAGTATTAGCATGATTATAAGTATAATCCCGATTCCCCTCCGAATCAAAACAGGAGGTATTTGCCCAATAATCTGACGTACCTGTGGACTACGCAATTCTATTCTTTTTTCTTCCATTGTGCTCTCTAATTTCCCAATTCTAATTGATTTTTAACCAGTTCGTAATATTTCCCTTTTCGTTTAGTTAATTCGGCGTGTGTGCCTGTTTCTTGTACTTTACCGTGTTCCAATACGATTATTTGGTCGGCATTTTTAACCGTACTAAGGCGGTGTGCTACCACAATTACTGTTTTCCCTTTATAAAATTGCTTTAGATTTTCTACAATTGTACGTTCGTTATTGGCATCAAGGGCATTGGTGGCTTCATCGAAGAACAAAAAAGGTGGATTTTTATATACGGCTCGTGCTATTAAAATGCGTTGTTTCTGCCCTTGACTCAGGCCTTGTCCTTCTTGTCCGATTTTGGTATTATAGCGCAAAGGAAGTTTCATGATATGCTCGTGAATATTAGCTGTTTGGGTGGCATATTGCAAACGCTTGAGATCGGGTTCTTCATCGGCCACCGCGATATTACGAGCTATGCTCTCGGAAAAGATATAACCATCTTGCATAACAGCACCACACTGCGAGCGCCACCACGAGGGACTAAAATCCCATAAATTGTTCTGGCCTACTTTTATTTCGCCTTGTGTGAGAGGATAAAACTGTAAAAGAAGTTTTACTAATGTTGTTTTTCCGCTTCCACTGGCTCCTACAATCGCCGTAATTTTCCCCTGTGGAATACTTAAGTTAATGTTATCGAGAGCTTTTGGTGAGTGAGGACCTTCATATTGGAAAGAAAGATTTTGGATAGAAAAATTTTTATCCTTCAGTACGGGTTTGAGGGAAAGAGTAGAGGCTTCTTCGTCTGGGCGGTTGTGTATTTCGTTAATCCGGTCGAGACTAATTTGGGCATCTTGCAGGTGATGAATAAAATCTATTAGTTTTTCTATCGGGCTATTAAGTTGTCCTATAATATATTGTACAGCAAGCATCATACCCAGAGTCATGTTTCCCTGAATAACTGCCGAAGCAGCCACTACGGTAATCAGTATATTTTTGCCTTGATTGATGATTGTAGAACCGCTTTCTTCGTACTGCGAGAGTTGCAAAGATTGCATATTGGTTTTAAATAAATCGGCTTGAAGATCTTCCCATTCCCAACGTTTTATTTTTTGTCCATTTTGTAGCTTTATTTCCTGCATCCCATTAATAAGCTGATAAGTGAGCGATTGGTTTTTGGCATTTTGCTCAAAATAGATGTAATCTAACTTTTTACGTTTTCGCAGGAAGAGGACAATCCATCCTCCATATAAAACACTACCAATAAGGAAGATGATGAATATCAAAAAATTATAGTACCACAAAACAGCCCCAAAGATAAGCAAATTGAAAACCGAAAACAGCACATTAAGACTTTGGGCGGTAAGGAAACTTTCTACCCGCTCGTGGTCGTTCATGCGTTGCAAAAGGTCGCCTACCAGTTTGGTATCAAAAAAATGCATAGGCAATTTCATGAGCTTAATAAAAAAATCGGACAGCATAGAAATATTAATTCGCACACTGATATGTAACAGTATCCAACGCTGGATAAATTCGGCAGCCATTTGGCTGATAAGCAGCACACTTTGCGCCAATAGCACCAACCAAATAAAGTTAATATTGCGGTTGTTGATTCCGATATCGACAATAGATTGTGTAAGAAACGGAAAAATAAGTTGCAACAAACTGCCGAGCAAAAGCCCCAGAAAAAGCTGAAAAAAGAATTTTTTGTAGCGTAAGAAATAGTTCCACAAGATTTTTAATCCTCTACGCTGTACTTTTTCGCCTTTTGCCTGATAAAAGGCTTCGGTGGGTTCGAGCAACAGTACAATCCCTTTTTCTTCGCCTTGCGAAACGGTGCTAATCCAATGTTTGGCAAACTCTTCTTGCGTATATGTAAGCAAGCCTTTGCCCGGGTCGGCAACATAAAACAGGCTTTGTTTGCGGAAGAAATTTTTGTATTTTACTTTATATACCACCACAAAATGGTTTTGATCCCAATGCACAATACAAGGCAAAAGAGCTTGGGTTTCTAATTGTTCGAGAGTAATTCTACCGCCCAGGGTTTTAAAACCGATTTCTTCGGAGGCATCGGCAATACCGAGCAAGGAAACCCCTTCGCGCGTAATATGGCATTTTTTACGCAAATTTTCCATGCTATAATGTTTGCCATAATACTCGGCAATCATCATAAGCGATGCCGGACCGCAGTCCATAGCGTCGTATTGTTGAAAGGCTTTTATTTTACTCATTTTTCAATATCCCTGATTCGTTATCACTATTTTCAATTCTTTTCTTGATGCTAAAAAATGATTTTCCAAAATTAAAATTATAACTAAACTTGAGTGTTATCATGCGGCCGTTATCTAAAATTTTCACTTCGGAACGCTTATCAACTAACGAACCGGATACAGTATGCGAATCTGATTTCCATGAAGAAGAAAAGGGATAATACATATTTGCCGCTAAGGACCATTTTTTTCCTTTGGTTAAGAGTCCTACAAATGAATAGTTTTCGCTACTCGACAAAAATTCTCCTTCTAAATTGTAATATACGCTTCTGTATCCTATCTGGGCTACTGCAAATTTTAAATTCATGGACAGCTCGGCTTGTACATAATTTTGTAAATCTGTAATTATTTCCTGATTTTTAAGTTTAGCTTCGGTTTTAATAAACATACCGGCTACCCCAAGTTGCAAGAATTGGTTATCGAAGGGATTAAGAGTCATATAGCCCAAGACATAGCCTAATTTTGTCTGGTCATGATTGCCGTAAGTAAGCAAAATAAATTCATCTTTTTGTTCAAAATATTTAGCGATGGGGTCTTTCATATAAAAATAGTGCCCTTGCAAAGAAGTAGTCAATTTAGTTCCGGTATATGTATATTCAACCGCGAAATTATTGCTGACATAAGGTTTTAGATTTGAATTACCAGCAAACAACAAATAGTTGTCTATTAAATACCTATTTGGCGACAACTGGGCTAAAGATGGAATATAGGGTTCGACCGAATATCTAAATTTTATTTGAGATTTTGCAGTAATATTGTAATTAAAAGTTATTATAGGTCTAAAACTAAAAAAATCGAAATAGCTGGTGTTATTTTGTTCATCAAATTTGTTATAAGAAAAACCAATACTTGCCTGATAGTTTATTTTTTTTAATTTACCTTTAATTTCAGCATAAACATAATTTTCAGACGACAGGGAAACATAATCCGAATTGTCGAAACTATTTAGTATATTTTGAGTTTGATAATAGCGTGAATATCTGTATCCAACATTGGCTATAACTGTTTTATATTTTTTTTCAAGATAAATCTCATTTATTAATGAATATCTTTTGTTATCAATATTTACTTTATCAAAAAATAAGGTATCGTTATTTATATTTGTTTGTAAATTGCTATAATTATCATTTACCTGATACGATGTTCCTGTAATATCGGTTATTAGCTCAATATTATGAGGAAGTATTTTTGAAAAATATATATCAAAATTAGGTTTAAAATACTTATAATTATCCATATTGAATTGTTGAGCGTTTATGGTTTTATTCGCTGTTTGATTGATTACATTTTGGCGTATTTCTGATTCTGATTCGTAAAAAGTAGGACTTAGTTTTAGCATGAATGTATAATTGCTGTCTTTCACATGTATAAAAGAAAAATCCATGGAATGATCTTGATATTTAAACGGACTGCCAATTCCTATCCGGTTACTGGAATATATAGTATCGTTAATACTATATTTAAAAGAGCTGTTCACAATTCGTTGCGAATAATCTCTATACGACAAATTATAATTAAATTTTATTTGTGTATTATTTTTATTTATATTAAAGAATACCATGTTATTACCAAATCCTGTTGAGAAAGCGTTTTCTGCTTCAAAACCTATATTTCCGCCATCAATATTCTTTTTTGTGATAACATTAATTACAGAAGCATAACCGGAATTGGCATAACGAGCCGGTGGAAAATCATAGTATTCTATTTTTAATATTTTTTCCGGTTTTAGTGCAATTAGTTCATTAACCGAGGCATTCATTCCGTTTATTAAAACTTTTACATTTCCTCCGGCAATGGTGCTAATGCTTCGCTGCATCGAATTTATATTTAGTTTTGGAATATCTGTCAGCAAATCGAAAGAAGAGTTGGCTTTCACTCTTTGAGCATCGGTAATAATGTAACTGGTTTTATCTATTTCTTCACGTATCCGGCTTGCTGTTACTTCGACTTCGTTTAATTGTATTTCCGACATTTCCAAACCAACATTAAGCGTTTTTACTGTTCCAACTGCTTGCCTAAATGTATTTGTTTTATATCCTATTGCAGAGAACGAAAAAAAATAGGTATCATATTCTAGTCCTTCCAGCACATATTTTCCCTCAAT
>CAYQXT010000303.1:0-5008 GCA_964421365.1 uncultured Bacteroidaceae bacterium | reverse complement strand
AGTACCTTCGTAGCCCCAACGTGCCTGCCAAAGTACAAAGGCAATCCGTTTTTCGTAAGGACTTGCCATATATCCGGCTAAGCCGGCGTTCAAAATAAAGTCGTAAGCTGTTTCCTTATAGGAAAATAAGATTTTTCCCGGCTTATCTTGTTCGCTAAGGTTTAGAGTGCTGGCCTTTACCCAATCTATTTGGTATTGGTCATCAAATTTGGTCTCTTTCTTGAAATTGTAATAATATGTTTTACCTTTGTACTTAATATCTGTTTTATTTAGTTGGATATTTTGCGATTGCATTATTTTAAACTTATTTAATTGAGCACTGAATAAGCTATCATTTGTGTTCCAGATACTATCTATGGTAATTGAGGTATCTCCTATTTCTTTCTGAAAATTAAATTCCCATTCTATTTGGTCGGTTTTGAGATTCTGAATATAGAGTTTGAAATAATAGCAACCGCAGGCTTCATCAGCTGGTTCTATAACATAAGCATACATTCCAGTTGCCGACCATCCGATTGGACGGAATTGCGAAACGAGATACGGTCCTTCCATCGGAAAATAATTTACTACTTCGGGAATAGTATAGCTTTGTGGACTAAAAACAAATTTTGGCGCAGGACTTTTTTTCGCCACCACTGTACTATCTTTTATCTTTTTAGCATTACTTTCATTATTCTCACTTTGAGAGGTTTTGCAGGCATTTAAACTCAGTGAAAAAATAAATGCCAGAAATAATTTTTTTTTCAACATGTTTCAATCGGTTTATTTGAATACAATTTTAAGGATTTTTTGTTAAATATCGAAATTTTTAAAAAATGCTTGTTAAATTATACTAAACTATTTGATTAATAAAGATTTTCTATATTTATTTTAACAATTGTTTGATTTTTAACTTATTAACTATGATTCGATGTGAAAATATAGAAAATCTACCCAACTATTGTTATACTTATCTACTTTCAGAATTAAGTAATGAGTTCGATTTAAAAACCGGTCGGACGGATAGATTTATTAAAACTCTAAAAATAGACAGCTCATTTATAATTGATTAATGAAGCCGTCCGACCGGTTTTGATGCAAATTCGCCTTTTTATACTGGGCTCAATAATGCGTCCAGAAAAAAATACTGAAAGTGAGTTAATAATAAATACTGTTTTACAAAATGCAATACAGGCACCGTATAATTCGTAATTATAAAAAATGTTTTTATGAAGATTGTTCTTCGTAAAATATTGAGTGCTAGTGTGATAATTAATAATTTCAATAGTCTGTTAAATTTTTATAAATGGTTTGAAATGACAACTTTGCCAAAGTTGTATCCAAACAGATACATCACTAATTATTAAGTCATTATTTATTCGCAGATTCAAACTTTAGCAAAGTTTAACGGAGTATTGTAATTCACAATTTATAAAATAACTTGTATCTGTGCTCTGATACCAAATTTTTGGATATTCGGATGATCCGTATAACTTAAGCGCCATATCGCATCTATTCTTAGTATTTTGAATAGGTTTTCGATACCCACGCCAGCTTCTAAATAGGGCTTGGAATTCAAACGGTACAAGGTCGAAGGGAATTGGATAATAGATTGATGTTTTGTGCTTAAGTATCCATATACACTACGGGCAAATACAAGACCCCGCAGTTTTAAGGTATTTATAAGCGGAATTTTGCTTAATATGAAGCCGTCAAAATGCTGGGTGACCATCAGGCTGGCATAACTATCGCTGGCAAATTCGTAATAATTCATTAGATTATAAGCCGAATTGTCTAAATAATAGGTTTCATTACCGGCATGTAGCTCAAGTAATGGGTATGGAACACTTCCAAAAAGTTTGCCGGCATCTATGCGGTATTCTAAATAACCCATTGGACCTACAAGAAAATTATGTTCCAAATTAAAGGCTATTTTTGTGTAGTTTAATTTGTAATCGGGTTTTAATTGCGCTTGTGCTTGCATTAGGCTTACGTTTATAATTGGAAAATCAGAAGGAACTGCCGAACGTTCAAATTCACCTTCGAGATATTTCTCACCAAAAGCAAAGCGGGTATTAAACTGTATGGCCATGTCGCGTATAAAAGGAAAGCTTTCTGTTGCAGTCTGAAAGTGATGATAAGATGAACTATAAATATCACGACCATAGATAGTTAAGTCGCTTCGTAAACCATCAAACCAATCGTGAGTAAGCTGAATACTGGCTGCTTTGTTTCGTAGCAAATCTGTGTTTTCAGACACAGAGAATATGCTGTTTAAAATATCATCCGACATAAAAGCACTACTACTATTAGATAATTGTTGCATATCATCTACATAGTTTAGCTTTAGTAAGCTTCGTGGGCTTTTTTTGAGAACATACCAGGCGCCGATACCAAATTTTAGTTTCCGATCTCTGTCGCCATAAGCAAGGTGTCCGTTTAGCATAATCTTTGTACTGAATTGATTAGATGTTCGTCCGCCAATACGGTAGCGATTCCCTTCCATTGCATTATAGCTATAAAAAGTATAATAGGGGCCTAGCTCAAACAGGCCTTTTTCCCAGTAGCCTGAATAAATCATAGTACTGAAATTTTGATAAAATTTGAAGCGCGGAACTTTCATCATCGTATCCACCATACTATAAACTCCAGTTTCCATCTTTGATAAATCTACCGGACGCTCTTTTTTCCAGTAATTAGTATCTCTGAAAATGCTGTCGCTGGCAAGCTTACTTTTTATTTTGGCTTCAGAAAATATCTTTTTAGGATGAGCAATCCGAGGCTCGGCATGACTGTAAATTGTTTGTTTTTGCCCGTAAATGCTTATTTGTTTGTCACTCAGTGAAAGTAGAGCTTTAAGGGTGCTCTCTTTGGGAAACCAATATTTCCCTTCTATCTGCTGAAAGCTTAGTTCTACTTCCAGGTCTTTAACATAGTTGATATTCGCTTTGGACGATATCCGTGCTTTGATTTTTTTTACGGCAAAACTTTTTGTGTCTATGTACATATCACCACTAAAGGTTAACTCTCTTTTCAGACGAGGAATGAAACGGATATAGTAACAATAATTACCATCAAGCCAAAGACTGTCCATTAATAAAAATTTGTAATAGGGGCGTGCATAGGCTGAGATGGGATTAATGAAGTTTTTTTCAAATAGAGGGATAATATTTTGATAAATGTCTAAATCGGAATACATTTTCCCGGCAAATTGGCTGTAGCTCTTGTTTTGTACACCCGACATTTTACTGGCTAGAAATATCTCTTTGGAACGTTTGGGCTGGCGTTGCGAATAGTATTCAGATTGGGTTTCGCTCATAAATACGGGTAAAACCTTTGAACCAGTAAATTCAGAAGTGTCTGCATAATTAAGCATGAAATCGAAAGGCTTTAATGCTTTGTTATCAAATAAACTACTGTCTATATTGTTAAGCGCAAATTCAATTTTGTTATAAATCTGAATTTTATACTCAGGATATTTGTAATAGTCGTTTTGTTTTTTGTGTTTGTTTATTTGTTTCAGAATTTCGAATGCGGGATTTCTTCCCGGAGTTACGTCCACTTCTGATAGTTGAATGTCTTGCGATTCCATTTCGAGTTTTAAATGGTAATTTTTGTGTGGGAAAATAGGAATACTTACACTTTTGTAGCCTACAAAACTAACTTTTAGTGTATCTGCAAAAGGGGGTGTGGCTAGTTTAAAATAACCCGAATCGTTAGATATTGTTCCGCTAGCCTCTTTTAATAGGGCTATATTTACAAAAATGAGTGGACTTTTGTATTGTTTGTCAATGATATTACCGTGGATAGTGAAACTTTGTGAAAACACAAAGTTATTGAATAATAAGAGGATTAGTATAAACAACAACTTTTTCACGGGACAACATTTTTACAAAGTTAGAATATGTCCTTAAAGATAGCAAGCAAAGGTCAATTATTTTTATGTTAAGAATACTTAAGGGTTGTAGCCCGACTGTTGCAGAATAAGGTTAGCATCTGATTTTTTCATCAAATCACCTAAACTTATGCCAGGATGTTTTACCATATAGCCTTCTACGATTTTTTTCCCAATGAAAACTCCTGCCTGTGGGGCTGAGTCTTTCCCAAAAGTTTTGGTGAAAGGAGCTTCACCGGTCATATTACGAATAAGTAGTGCATCGTTTGAGAATAATAGCTTTTTCTCCACTAAATAAGTCCACGAATCTTTTTCGTATTTCTTTGCCCAGAGCAATTGTTTGTGTGTGTAATTTAGCTTTAAGGTATCGGGATAATCAGGAAGCATCGCAGACAGAAAATATTGAATTTTGCCCTCGTAAATAATATGCGAAAGCAGGTTTTGTGTATTCATTTTCTGAGCAAATTCCATGCGGGCGTAAGCTTCCATTACATCATTGGTTATTTTTTGTGGGATTAAACGGCGGCGCTGGTAAAGGGGCATTTGCAGATAGTTATAAAATCGACAGTTCTTACCGAGATATTTGTCTAAACTGATACCAATCGTTGCACTGTCGGTAACTACGGATTGATTAAAACCTGAAATATAAGTATAAATCTCTGGTATGGGCATTTCTGGGAAATAATACTTGAAATGACGAAAGGCCTTTTCCAGATTGTTTTGTTGCAAATGTAGGTTCGAAAATTTTTTTTCTGTTTCAGCATGTACTTCCCTAATAGTCTTTTCTATAAGAAATTTCTTTAGGTAAACAGGATAAAGTGAGTCTTGTGGGTTTCCCAGATGCAGAATTTGATAATTGTACAACAGCCAGAAAGCTTTGTAATCTTTGGCTAATTGAGGAATCCCTTTTTCCAAATTTTGTACATCTAATAAAAATAAATCTTTATCTAAACGGTGAATATGGAGCGATACTTGAATATTATCTGTGTTTACATCAAATTTATTTTGTTGACAACTTATAGCAAGGCTCACAAAAATGAGACTAAAAAAAATAAACTTTCCCTTCATTTTTTTAAATTTGCAGCTAAAACGAATAATTTTTGGATAAAGTATTTTAATTTTTATAATTTATTC
>CAYQXT010000302.1:0-5012 GCA_964421365.1 uncultured Bacteroidaceae bacterium | reverse complement strand
AATTATTTTGCGGTTCTGAGCTTCACCATTATTGTTATAGCTCTGGCCGGTTATTTCTCGCTGCGTTATATTATTTACGATAATGCCAAAGAACGCCTTTTAGAGAGGGCTTATAATATTAAAGAACAAATACTTGCAAAAGACACTATTTATTCTGTCTATCCTTCGATAGAAATAAAAAAATCTAAAAATGAAATTATCCAAAAATCAGAATTTCAACAAATTTTTATTCAGGATGATTTAGAAAACGAGACAGAACCCTATTTAGAGTATCGCACGCAAATTAAATCGGGAAAGGACTATTATCAGATAAAAATCCGGCAATCGTATATCGAAAACGAGGATTTGATAAGCATTATAAGTATTTCTATACTCCTGATTTTAATCATCGCTTTTGGTACTGCCTATTTTGTAAACAAAAAAATGAATAAGGCGCTTTGGGTTGATTTTGAGCAAAACCTTAAAGAAATCGAGCATTTCAGCCTCAGCAACCAACAAAAATTTGATTTAAAAGCCTCTGAAATTTGGGAATTTGACCGTCTTAACAGCGTCATACTTCATTTAAGCGCAAAATTGCGTTCGGAATATAAGCAACTCAAAGAATTTACCGAAAATGCTGCACATGAACTACAAACGCCTCTTTCCATAATTGCCCTTAATTTAGAAGAAATTTTGCAAGAAGACTTATCCGAAGCAACTCTTAAAAAACTCTACAATAGCTATCAGGCCACAAAAAAACTCTCGGCACTGAATAAAAATCTGATTTTTTTAACTAAAATTGAAAATGAACAATTTACGGATAAAAGGACTATTAATTTGAATAAAATAATTAGCGAAGATATAGAAAATTATTCCTCGTTAATTCAGAAAATGAAATTAAAAGTTACTATCCGGCAGAATGAAATTTTTTGGCTGAAAATTAATCCGCAATTAGCCGAAAGTTTAATTTCTAACCTTCTTTCAAATGCAATAAAGCACAATATCTCAAATGGTTATATCGAAATAAACATAAATAACGAGCAATTTAAAATCTGTAATTCAGGCGAAAACAATAATTTATCCGAAACGGACATCTTCAATCGCTTCACCAAAAGCCAATCCAATTCTTTTGGTCTAGGACTATCTATTGTAAAAAACATTTGCGATACAAATCAATTAAAAATAAATTATCATAAAACAACAAACAATCATTGTTTTAACATTCGCCCTATTAACTAATACTAAAATGCTATCAAAAAGACCTAAAATAGATTCGTTATGTTCATTCTGTGTCAACAAAACCGGTAGTTTTTATTCAAATGCCGAACAAAATGAGAGAACCTTCTACAACAATGAAACAGGTGTTTATAACCCGGAAGCTACATTTTTAAACACGTCAAGCCCAAACTCTGCAGTAGGAATACCTTTGCACTTTTTGTACAATAGCAGTAAACGATTTGGTTTAAATACAGAAATTGGTGCAACTTATTACTATCCATTTGATTCTAATAACGAACAAGCAAAATTGAACTTACAAAGCAACTATATTTTTACTGCCGATGCTCTTTTAGGAGTTTCCTATCGTCTAAGTTCCGCTTTGAGCTTTGATACAGGTATTTTCACAAAATACGATATTATCAATTTTACGAATACTAAGAATACCAACAATTTACTCAGTGGTTTACAATTTGGGGTTAATTATAAATTGAGTAAATAGTAGCGTGGGTTCAATAGCACAGATATATTGCAAACATTCAATGACTCTTTTCATCGTTTGCGATTATCTGTGCCTAATTTAATTGGGAATTTATCCTTCCTATAAGTTTGTTGTCCATAAAATTTCCATTATCCTGCAACCCTCTTTTTATCTCTATCGGAAAAAAATCAAAATTCAATCAGCTATCAACGTTTAGAATTAAAGTATAATTTCTACAAAAAAAATTATGCCAGACTAAATTTACGTGCCTACCCATATCATATTTCCGATTTTATTGAATGATCGATTGGCTATGCGCTGTAAAAAAATAAATTGTAATTATTTTTACGGTTTGCACTTCATCTTTAAATTTCCTTTAGAATTGAGTTTTATATTTGCCCTAAATTAATTTTAAAATTTCAAACAATGAAAAATTTATTTTTAGAAATTACTTTAATGGCTATTTTTAGTTTGGTAGCTTGTGCTCAGAAGCAAAAAAAAATTCAGATACCTAAAAAGGTACAAACAGCCTTTGCCCAGAAATTTGCTACTGCTCAGAAAGTAAAATGGGGAATGGAAGACAAAACCGAATGGGAAGCCGAATTTAAAATGAACGGAAGAGATTACTCCACCAATTTCACTACCGATGGAACATGGAAAGAAACCGAATACCAAATCAAAAAATCAGAAGTACCCGCCGATGTACAAGCTGCATTAGATACTAATTTTGCAGACTATAAAACTGAAAAAATCGAAGTGTCGGAAACAGCCGGAGGGAAAATTTTTGAATTTGCCCTCAAAAAAGACAATCACCACATGGAAGCCGTTATTTCTGACAAAGGAGTGGTACTTAAAAAAGAAGGACAAAACGAAAAGGA
The DNA here is from genome assembly GCA_964421365.1 of uncultured Bacteroidaceae bacterium. Classification (GTDB taxonomy): domain Bacteria; phylum Bacteroidota; class Bacteroidia; order Bacteroidales; family DYOH01; genus CAYQXT01. The sequence goes on along the minus strand of CAYQXT010000302.1, from coordinate 2,459 downwards.
CGAAGAAAACGGAAAAGAAGAAAAAAACCAAGATGAAGATAATGATTAATTTATTAAATTAGACAAATTCATTACTCTCCATATCGAAAACTTTGGTTAACCAGAGCTTTCGATATTATATATATAAGTTCGGTCTAAAAACCGGTCGGACGGATAGATTTATTAAAACGGTAAAAATAGACAGCTCATTTACAATTGATTAATTAAGCCGTCCAAACGATTTCGATACAAATTCACCTTTTTATACTGGACTTATGTATCTTCGAAGCCAAAATACTTCGTTATGAAAAACAAAATTTCGCTCTCTATCCTGATTTTTTTAAGCCTTATTTCTTCTACTTCTGCTCAGACTTTAGACACTCTAAACACTAAAAGTGCCATAAAAAAAAGTATTTTGCCAATTAGCCTTATCACAGCAGGAGCTTTAATAAACCACAGCAGATTAGAAAAAAACTGGAAAGTTTATCTTAGAAATAAAGTAGGCCATAATTTTGAATTTAAGATTGATAATTATATCCAATATGCACCAATAGAAGAGATGTATCTGGCCGATTTATTTAATGTTAAGGCAAAAAATCATTGGTTCGACCAGACCAAATATTTGCTCATTTCCAACCTGATAACTTCAAGCATCACCGAAGCAATAAAACATATCACACAGAAAACCCGTCCAAATGGCGGCTTATATTCTTTCCCCTCAGGGCATACTACTTTTGCGTTTACCAATGCCACCGTTTTATATAACGAATATAGCCAAACGGCACCTGTATTAGCTTATTCTGGGTATTTGCTTTCTACGGCAACAGGAGCCTTTCGCATGATAAACAATAAACATTGGCTTTCAGATGTATTAGTTGGTGCCGGAATTGGCCTTATTGTAACAAATTGGGTTTACTATTTCGAACCTTTCAAAAATTTTAATCCATTTAAGAATTCAAAAAATATTAGCTTTGCTCCTCAAATAGAAAATAATACTTATGGTTTTGATTTTACGTATAAATTTTAACTTTTCACTATTAGTTTTTCACTTATATGACTTATGTGGTTCAGAATAATTATAAATGGTTAATGGAATTGACAATTAATCATTCACAATTCAACATTAAAAAAATGTGTTTTTTTCTTACAAAAAAAATTATGAAATATTACCTTAGTCTTTTGCTCAGTTTTTTCTTTTTATCGACTTTTGGCCAAACCAAAATCTTGTTTGATGCCACCAAAGCCGAAACTGCCAGTAATGCCGACTGGATTATTGATGCCGATAATTTTAACCTCGGCTATAATCCAAATGCTTATGTTGGCGGCCGAGAAGCCAATGCCCAGCGCGTACCTACGCCTGCACAATCAGAAATAAACTCAACGACCACCCAAAACTTCTGGAAAGGGGCTCTTTCCGCTTGGGCTGTTGATGCCGTAAAACAAGGCTACTACGTAGAAACATTGCCTTACGATGGCAAAATAAGCTATAACGATACTTCAAATCCGCAAGATTTATCCAATTATAAGGTCTTTGTGGTCTGCGAGCCCAATATATTGTTCACCGCCGATGAAAAAACAGCCCTGGTGAATTTTGTAAAAAACGGCGGCGGCCTTTTCATGATTTCCGACCACCACAATTCCGACCGCAACGGCGATGGTTACGATTCGCCCGATGTATGGAACGATTTTATGCAGAATAATACGATAGAAAAGAATCCTTTTGGCATCACCTTCAATAGCAACTATTTCAGCGATGCCACCACTAATATGGCAAATTTGCCCAATGACCCACTTTTGCATGGCACGTATGGCGATGTTTCACGGGTAGAATTTTACGGCGGCACTTCTATGACGCTCGATAACACACAAAATGCCACAGTTACACCGGTGGTATATCGCAGTAATGCCTCTAATACAGGTACAAATAATGTTTTATGTGCTCATGCAAACTATGGCAGTGGCAAAGTAGCAGCTCTGGGCGACAGCTCGCCTGCAGATGATGGCTCAGGCGATACCAACGACAATCTTTATGATGGCTGGTTAAGAGATGCCTCCGGCAATCACGAACGATTAATAATGAATGCCACTATATGGCTCGTAGAGGGCAGCACAAGTGCCATTAAAACGAATCCCCAAAGCCTCAATATAGGTATTTCCACTAAGGATAATATTTGTAGCTTTCGTATTCTGAATTCCACAGCTAAAAGCGAATATTCCATTGTCATATATACTATTTCTGGTCAAAAAATAATCCAGAAAAGACATCTTTCAGCCAATCAGAATATAGAAATAGCCTTACCAGAAACAGGCCTGTATTTATATCAGATTTTTTATCAAAACACAGTGCTAAAAACAGGCAAAGTGATGATAAAATAGTTGGGATTCAGAAGCAGGGATTCGGAAATTACAGAATACTGCTCATAGAACGGCATTAGTAATTTGTAATTATTTAGGAGGGTGCACGAGCGGGCTTTACGCTT
>CAYQXT010000301.1:0-5043 GCA_964421365.1 uncultured Bacteroidaceae bacterium | reverse complement strand
CCAAAAGAATTGAAGAGATAGAGAAAATGCTGGAAGAGACCAATCAAAACAAAATTAATGCGGTCTCGAGTCAGAATTTTGAATTGGCCGCCTCTTTCCGTGATAAAGAGCAGGAATTTATCCGAGAACTTGAGAATGAAAAACGTCGCTGGTTACGGGAAATGGCTCAAAATAGAGAAGTTGTCACAGTAGAGAATGTGGAAGAAGTAATTGCGATGATGACGGGTGTGCCAGTACAAAGAATAGCTCAGGCTGAGGGGAAACGCCTCATGCAAATGAATAACGAACTAAAAGACAGGGTAATAGGTCAAGACGTTGCGATAAGTAAGATAGTAAAAGCAATAAAGAGAAATAAAGCGGGATTGAAAGACCCAACAAAACCAATCGGTTCGTTTATTTTTATGGGACCAACTGGGGTTGGAAAAACTGAATTAGCTAAAGTTTTGGCAGAATACTTATTTGATTCTAAAGATGCCCTTATTCGTATAGACATGAGCGAATATATGGAAAAATTCTCAGTATCGCGCTTAGTAGGAGCGCCTCCCGGTTATGTAGGCTACGAAGAAGGTGGTCAATTAACCGAAAAGGTTCGCAGAAAACCCTATTCTGTTGTCCTTTTAGATGAGATAGAAAAAGCTCACCCGGATGTATTTAATATATTACTACAATTGCTCGATGATGGGGTATTAACGGATAGTCTGGGGAGAAAAATTGATTTTAAAAATACGCTTATAATAATGACTTCTAATATAGGAAGTCGCCAGATAGAAGATTTTGGTCGTGGCGTAGGCTTTGGTTCTACCGAAAGTAGTAATGACCAGAATAAACGGATAATTGAAAAAGCCCTTAAAAAGGCCTTTGCTCCTGAATTTTTGAATCGTATAGATGATGTTGTACTATTCAATAATTTGAGTAAAGAAGATATTCATCGGATTATTGAAATAGAACTTCGTGGCCTATATCACAGAGTGGAGGACTTAGGCTATAAACTGGATATCACTGAACAAGCCAGCGAATTTGTAGCAGAAAAAGGTTTTGATGTAAAATTTGGTGCTCGCCCATTAAAAAGAGCTATACAAAAATATCTTGAAGACGAGATGGCGGAAGCGATTATTGAAGCTTCTGTTTCGGAAGGCGACACTTTGCTGGTTGATTTTGATGAAAAAGAGCATAAAATTGTAGTTAAAATAAAGCCCAAAGCCCTTGGTATTGGAATGAATAACAGATTGGAAGCCCCCAAAGATCAAAAAGAAAGAGAAGAGTAGATTTTTATGTTGAATTGTTACTAAGATTTAACAAAATATTGCTTAAAGCATTGTGTAAATAAATCGGTATGATGACTCCTCGTTTGGATATACGAATAAGTATTAAGTAATTGATTAACAACAGATAAGTAACAAAATTTAAAGTAAAATATAAACCCAAAAAACAAAATTATGTCTAACAAAAGAGAAGGAGTTATAACTTTCGGAGGCAATCCTGTAGTATTATTGGGTACAGAAACTAGGGTGGGGGACAAGGCCACTGATTTTAACGTGGTTGATGAAAATCTACAGCCAAAAAAATTGAGTGATTTCAAAGGGAAAGTATTAATTTTGAGTATCTTTCCCTCAGTAGACACGGGCGTTTGTGCTACCCAGAACCGTAAATTTAATGAAGCTGCGAGCAATTTAAGTAATGAAATTGCCATACTAGGCATTTCTAACGATTTACCTTTTGCACAAAAACGCTTTTGTGGAGCCGAAGGTTTAGATAGAGTAATTATGCTCTCTGATTATCAACAAGTTGATTTTGGAACTAAATATGGCTTTTTAATAGGTGGTTTACGTTTATTAGCCCGCGGTACTGTCGTTTTAGACAAAGAAAGTATTGTTCGCCATGTAGAATATGTACCCGAAGTAACTCATGAACCAAATTACGAAGCAGCCTTAGAAGTTGCTAAATCATTAGTATAAAATAGATTATAATATAACAAATAGAGGCTGGGCATTATGTTCAGCCTTTATTATTATATGAACATAAAAAAAATCTTACTTAACATAATATTAATTATAAGACAAATATTTGGGTTATATAAAAGGGGCTTATTTTCAGAAAAACCAAAAATTTACAAATTGATGAATTATCCGCTTAAATGCGAACAAATGAAAATTCAAAAACACCCTAATTTTTAATTAAAAAGTATATTTAATCACTAAAAACAGAAAGAAATAGTATAAACAGAAAATCAAGGGGTTCAGAAATTGAACCCCTCTCAAAAATCTAGCCCCTCCCCTTAAAAGAGACAGGGGTTACTTAACATAACATATCGAGTTATTTTTGTTTTCATCGGACATATATAAAAGGAACACTTACTGATTTGAATTTAGAATAAAACGAGTAAATTGTATTTTTCTAACTATTTTATACCGTGCCGATATTGCATTTTGTATTGACTCAAAAACTAATACGCCTTAATAAAGGTAAAAATTATGGAAAACCATTTAATTTTAGTTAAAAATAAAGTAAAAAGATTTATCTTTGGTAGCAATAATCTAATTTAGCCGTACTAATTTAAACGTATTCTCAAAAATAATTATATGCAGAAAAAAAATATACTTTTAATCTTGGCAATACTATTAGCCATAAACATTAATCAATTAGAAGCGCAACAGAACTTAAAAAAAATAATATATATTAGAGGGAAAATAATTTCTTCTGAAACTCGACAATCTGTAGCTTTTGCACATGTAATAAATTTAAATTCGAGAATGGTAACCGTATCGGACACATCCGGCTCTTTCAGCATGACTATTTTAAAAGGCGATACGTTACGCATTTCGTCCATCGGCTTTACCCCATATTACCTAAGTTTGACAGATTCAGTAACAAATTCGGATGAATATTCGGTAAAAATAGAGATATTGACCAAAAACTACACCCTGTCTGAAATAGATATTTATCGCCTGAGATGGGCTGAATTTGAGTTTGAATTTCTGAATACCGAGGTGGAGAAAAACGAGACGAGCGAAAAGTTACAAAAACTGGTATTCACCGATATATTAGAACAGGATCTACAACACACCAAACTGGCACAATCAGCTGGTGTTCTTCTTGCCTTTGATATGCCATCATGGAAATCGCGCTCAAGACAAAAAGTAAAAAAAATGGAAGATAAGGATAAATTTCAGGCTATCATAGAACAAAAATATAATGAGGAGATTGTGGCTAAAATAACAGGATTAGAAGGCAATGAACTTCAAAAATTTCTTGATTATTGTCATCTTACCCCCTTATACATTATCAACACCTCAGATTATGAATTAATTACAAGGATAAAGTCTATACTAAATAGTTATCGCCTAATGCACTAGGAATAAAATGCTGTTGTAATAATAAATTACTCTATCATTTAACAGTTAATTTCTTTTTATAAGCTATTTCGTATATCACGCTAAAAGTAAAAGGACTGATTAATTCATCAATCATGAAATACAAAAACCGGTAGTCCTAAATCAAATAAATATTTTTTATCGAAGCCTGGATGAAATAATTCCTGAAAAAATCCTTTGTGGTGCGAAACAGTGCTTATCATATCTAAAGGTATTTCTTTTGCCAATTTTTCCAAATTTTGCATCAGTTCTTCAGGTGTAGATTGATAACACGAAAATCCAAAACCGGAATAGCGTTTCTCAAAATGAAGTTTCCACTTTTGAGTTTGTAATTGAGAAATTTGTAGGTCTTCATTTACCGAAAGGCAATGAATATGGACGTTGAAGGGATATAAAAGGGTTAATAGTTTTTTAACGGAATAAAAATCGGCATCGCTGTTATGGGTAATATAAATTACTTGAACATTGGAAATAGAAGCAAATTTAGCTTTCAAAGGAATGGCCAAAACAGGGATTTTAGCATGCTCAATAATTTGTTCGGCAACAAAACTCACTTTTTCATCTTCCTCTCCTGTACGGTTATTGATCACTATTGCGTGCATTTCTTTATCCTCGGCAAAGCGGATAATTTCATCGGCTGGATGACCGTTAATCAGAAAAGATTTAACAGAGGTTTGCTCCAAACCAACAACTTGGGCATATTCTTTAAATCGGGCGACAAAATCAACCATGCCCTGCTCAGCAGATTGTTGAATTTCTGTAAAAGTTTTGTCTTCAGTAAAGGCAATAGCATTGGTATCCATGAAATCAACAGACTGTACAATAGGAAAATTATATGCGTGCACTAAATATATCTCAGATTTGAGTTCAGAAGCTATGTGAAGAGCATATTTGGCCGCCTCAAAAGATACATCCGAAAAATTAATTGGGCACAAAATTCTTTCGATATCTTCAACGATTTCAACATCTTCGACTTTTTCCTCGGCAAATTCCTCTTCCATTTCTATCAAAATAGCTACTGCCGTAGCATAGTCTTCTTCTAATACCCAAATACGAACTGCTCCACCGGGTATTGTACTAATTGCGTGAACATTTGATAAACTACATTCGATTCCTTCTTCCATAAGGCGCTCTTTGATAATTTCGGCACGTGAAAAAGGATAGGTGGCTAATATTACTATATTATTGCTCATAATTTTCTACTTTTTATAAAGTTACAATAGAATTAGGAAAAAAGCAAACTTTACGTATTAAAAAATGCGAATTCAAATTTTTTTCCAGTTTTGGAAAATTTTAGTTAATTGTTGGGACTCGATTAGAAAAGCATCATGACCATAAATAGAGTGTATTTCAGCATAATGGCTACTTTTAATATACTGTTGCAACAATTTTTGCTCACTAACAGGGAAAAGCATATCCGAATCAATTCCAATGATAAGAGAATTAGCCTTAATTTCACGAAGCACCTTGGAAAGTTCTCCCCTCCCCCTACTAATATTGTGACTGTCAAAAGTTTTAGTGATAGCAAAATAAGAAAAAGCATCAAACCGGTGGGCTAACTTTTCGCCTTGATATTTCTGATAAGAATGGGCTTTGAAACCTGATAGTTTATCATTTTCCGTATCAGCCTGCGTTTCGGCATAAGCCTGATACCCTCTGTAACTCAGCAAAG
>CAYQXT010000300.1:0-5055 GCA_964421365.1 uncultured Bacteroidaceae bacterium | reverse complement strand
GCGCAACAACCATTGCCGAGGCATTTTCTCCTTGGCCAGGTTTGCCTTGTACCATCGTGCCGGGCTCTATAGTCAAAGTCTGCCCTTCGTTTACGAATACCAGACCATCTAAGATATAGGTAGTATCGGCACTCATTGTATAATCGCCTCCCAAGCCGTCACCCAAATCCTTAATTGTTATACTTGCCGTTTTTTTATCTACAGTAAATTCTGTTGTCCCTTGTTTATATACATTATCGGAAACAGGATTTGCTGTTCCTCCATTATCTACAGGCTTGCAAGCAGTAAAAAAAATTGCGAGAGTAAAAAAAGCAACCAAATAAATTTTCAAGTCCATTAAATTTTTCATTTTTTCTATCATTTTAATAATGCAAATAAAAACATCTAAAATGAACTATAAATTAAATGTAGATGAAATTAAAATTAAGAAAAAAAAGGACAGTTTACATTAAATTAACACAAGACTATGAGCTGATAGGACTAAAATCCTATTCTTACTCTCAATGCAGATATTTACTGAAGAATAGAAGACTCCACAAAACCAAAGCAACGCACAAAACTTCCACATAAGCGGAAATACAGACCTCCGAGAAGCTAATATTTTTGGCATAAAATAGAGCATAGAATGGCCAAGCAGATTCAATAAAATTATTCGTATATTTATTCCTTGGAAATTACTAAAAATATTTCCCTTCATAATCAACCAAATTTCTTCAGGGGCAAAATATACAAACTTTTAAAAAACAAATACATAAAAATCAGAGCGATAATATTTGGAACAACCGGAATGGTAGGCAAAGGACTTTTTCGACCTTTCTCCACTTAACGAACAATTAGAGGATTACAACACCTGTTTCTTTTGTTTGGGCATTACTTCGGCCGGGCTTTCGGAAACAAAATATCACAAAATCACCTACAACCTACCCATTTATATTGTAGAAACCCTATTTAAAATCAATAAGAATCTTTCTTTTGCCTATATTTCAAGAATAGCGTTACTAGAACAGAAAAAATGAATAAAGTAATGATTTTTGTCGTAAATGAAGACTATCCAAAACCAGTTTTAAAGAGTTCTGAAATAAATAAAATAGTAGAAAGCAAACAATTTAGCAAAACTTTTCACTATGCAAGTCTTTTAAAGTGGCTATTTTTTATTCTTGGCGTATATTATACTTATAGCAATGGCATAATCAGAAGTGAAGATTATTTAACCAGAATAAGCATGGGAATTACTCTGATAGGAATTGGCTATGCAATTGGGAGTCTCAGCGATATAGAAAGCATCTCAAAAAAGGAAAGAAAAATTATTTCAGATCTCAAAAAATTTAAAAAGGCAACAACTTCAATTTTTTGTAATGACTTGCACTAGTCTTCTTATAAGTTTATTCTTTTTTTCTATTACCTCTTTTATCCCGTCTCAGGCAAAAGATATTTCAGAAGGATATACCAATTTGGGCTACGTACTCTTGCTTTTAGTTTAGGAATATTTTTAGATTTGAAACAGCTCCACGAAAAACGCGAAATCAAAGCCATTTAATTTCAAAATTTGCTAAATCCATTTGAAGAGAAATTCATAAATTTAAACCGCATTCATTCATGATTTCCATTTCATAATTATTTCTTATCTTTGTCCAATTATTAATTGAAAATGAGTAAATATCAGCATTTATTTTTTGACTTAGACCGTACGCTTTGGGATTTTGATGCCAATTCCGAAGATATGTTACGCGAGCTGTATTCCAGTTTGTCAATAGATTTGTTCTGCAAAAGTTTTGCTATTTTTCATCAAAAATATGTAGAAATAAATACTCAATACTGGATAGATTACCGTAACCACCGCATTACCAAAGAAATTTTGGCGTGGAAACGCTTTTACGATGCCTTGCTTTGGTGCAATATCGACAACGAAAAACTGGCCAAAGAAATGGCTGAAAAATATGTTACAGGAAGCCCTTACAAAACAAAACTTTTTCCTGAAACCATAAAAACATTGCAAATTTTAAAGTCCAATTTTCATATTCATATCATCAGCAACGGTTTTAAAGAAGTGCAATTCATTAAATTAAAACAAAGTGGTCTGGCAGAATTTGCCGAAACGGTAACTTTATCAGAAGAGGCAGAAAAGCCAAAGCCACATAAAGAATTCTTTGAATTGGCTTTGAAAAAAGCCAATGCAACAACAGAAAACAGCCTGATTACTGGCGACGATTTGGAAACCGACATACTGGGCGCCAAAAATTATGGAATAGACTATGTGTGGTTTAATCCAGATAAAAAAGAAACAGACACAGAAGTGAAACAACAAATCAGTTGTTTAGACCAATTACCTGAACTTTTATAGAAATTTGGAGTTAAGATATGAGATTTGGGATAGAAATCGTAGTACTGAATGGGTAATGAGTCCAATATAGAAAGGTGAATTTGCATCGAAATCGGTCGGACAGCTTCATTAATTAATTGTAAGAGAGCTGTCTATTTTTACAGTTTTAATAAATCTATCCGTCCGATCAGTTTTTAGACCGAACTCAGTAATTAAATTAATAAATTATAATTAGTAATTATTTTTAAATAGATGAAAGTAGAAACAGAAGACCAGAAAGTAAGCTACAGCCTCGGAGCCAGTGTAGCACAGAGTTTAATGAATCAAGGTTTTGGCGAACTGGATATGGATGTATTCGTAGCCGGATTAAAAGATGTATTCGGCAACAAAGAATTGTTAATTTCTGCAGAAGAAGGCAACAAACTATTACAAACCTATGTAAATGCCATAAACAAGAAAAAAAGCAAATCGGCCAAAGCAGATGGCGAAAACTTTTTAGTAGAAAATAAAAAGCGCGAAAATGTAAAAACTACTGCAAGTGGCCTGCAATACGAAATTGTTGAAGAAGGTCAGGGTGATAGCCCCAAAGCAGCAGATAAAGTTACTGTACATTATGAAGGTCGCCTTGTTGACGGCGAAATTTTTGACAGTAGTTTCCAACGCAACGAACCTGCTTCTTTTCCAGTAAACGGCGTAATTCCCGGCTGGACAGAAGCCCTTCAATTGATGAAAACCGGAGCAAAATGGCGTTTGTTCATTCCTCATCATCTTGCTTATGGCGAGAACGGTGCTGGCGAATCCATTCCTCCCTTTTCAGCCTTAGTGTTCGATGTTGAATTGATTAGTGTAAACTAATGACATACCAACGATTTTTGTTAATCGTCTTTTCCCTCATCGGGCTGACAGCCTGCCAAAATAAAGTAAAATTTAAAGGTGGCTCTCAGCTCGATTCGGTTTCTTATGCTTTAGGCTATCAAACCGGAAAACATTTTAAACATTACGGACTAAAAGAAATTAACTATCAAGAATTTGAAAAAGGCTTGCGAATTGCCCTATACGGCGGCAGCCTGCCAGCTGATATTTTGCCGGATATAGCCAATCAGACTATTATAAAATATTTTAGAGCTCAGCAAGATAGCACAGCCATACAAAATAAAAAAAACTCCAAGCTCTTTCTGCAAAAAACAGCTCACACAAAAGGAATAAAAAGACTCAAAAACGGAATTCTCTTACAAATCATACGTAAAACAAAAAATAAGCATCTTAAAAATCAGGCTTATGTGGATTTACGCTATCGAATAACTAATTCACAAGGCAAAATAATTGACACAAGTGGAAAATATAATCTACGATTTATGCGCAAAAAATTAATTCCAGGTATTCAATATATCCTTAAATATATGAGTAAAGGCGACCGCATTATTCTTTATCTCCCACCAGAACAGGCCTATGGCGAGCATCCGCCGCTCGAAAAAGACATTGAACCCAATTCTGCTTTGGTAATTGATTTAGAATTGATTAATTTTGCCTCTCAACCAAATAAAAACAGAAAAAATGGCAATAGAAATTGAAGGAAAATTATTTCGGATACTTCCCGAACAAGGTGGTCACAGTGCTAATGGTGATTGGAAGAAACAAGATTTTGTGATTGAAACAAGTGGCGATTATCCCAAAAAGGTATGTTTCTCTCTTTGGGGAGATAAAACCTCTTTACTCGTCTCTATGCAAGAAGGCCAAAGCCTGAAAGTGAGCTTTGAACCTAATTCCAGAGAATATAACGGAAAATGGTACACCGATTTACGTGCATGGCGAGTGGACAAATTAGGTGCTGCCAATACTGGCAATAACGTACCGCCACCTCCTGGTATGGACGATGTACCACCTCCAACCGCCGAAGACGATTTACCGTTTTAAAAATGAAATGCGAGAGTGTGGCAGTACTATTCTCTCGCTTCTTTTTTTTGATTAGTCTATTTTAATATAACCTATAGTGATACAATTGATATATAGTAGTTATAGAGTATTTTAACGAAGATGAAAAATTGAATTGACCGTGACAAATTTAATAATAATCTTTACGGATTAACATAATGATAAACAGTTAATAGGTGGTGATAAACTAAGCTCACCCAATAACAACTATATCACCATAACAAGCTAATCCGCAATGAAAACTATTACTTTATTTTTTTACCCGTCTGATCGCTTAAAGCGGCCGGACAGATACAATACAACAACAGAAGTTATACAAATTAATGCGGATTAGATACTGTCTTAATCATATTACAAAGCAAAAATTAAATGAGCAATTATAAAATTAATATTTATACCGATGGATCAGCGCGCGGCAATCCAGGTCCAGGAGGCTATGGAACGATTCTCGAATGGGCACAACATCGCAAAGAATTTTCAGGTGGATTTCGCCATACCACAAACAATCGTATGGAACTACTCGCTGTAATTATCGGGATAGAAGCCATAAAAGTAGAAAATGCCGATATTACCGTTTATTCAGACTCTAAATATGTGGTCGATGCAATTGAAAAAAAATGGCTTCATTCCTGGATAAAAAAAGGCTTTGTGAAAACTAAAAATGTAGATTTATGGAAGCGCTTTGTCCCTCTATACCAAAAACACAACATGAAATGTGTATGGATAAAAGGGCACAATAATCACCCCGAAAACGAACGCTGTGACTATTTAGCCGTAGCCGCCTCTAGAAAGCCAAATTTACC
>CAYQXT010000299.1:0-5078 GCA_964421365.1 uncultured Bacteroidaceae bacterium | reverse complement strand
CCCATTTAATGGCATCTTATGTAATTGTGCACCTTTGAAAACAAGACTTTCAAAGCCTATAAATTTACGCAGAGTGCTTATGGCAGAATTTTCGCTTTTGGCATTTTGAGCCAGCTTTTGGATACCGGCAATTTTTTCGTTCTTATTCAGGCCCAATAGCTGTGCCTGCCCTTTATCTTTAAAATTGTGATACCAATGTTGCCCATCGCAAAAGGGTTTGTTTTTGGAATGTCCACAGCGACACAAAGCATAATGGTCGTCTGTTTCGGGCTGGTCTTTATCCTGTAATTTGATTTTTCCGTGTATCCAGTAGGGGCCGTCTTCGGTTTTTTTTATCTCGTTGTTTTCAAAAAATTGATTGTGCAATTTATCTTCTATGGTGTAACTAAGTGCACCAGAAGGACATTTTTTTATGGTTGCCATTATTTTTTCGAGAGTCTCGGTATCGGCATTAATCCAAGGTTCAACGCCCATCTGAAAAACTTTGGGTAAACCACCGGTGCAAAAGCCTGCATGGGAACAAATTCCACGATTGTCATGTATGGTTATTTTCGTCCCCACATAATCATCTGTTTTTCGTTCTTGGCGGTCGTTTTTTTTCTCGTCTGTCCAGCCTATTTTTCCATGTGTGCCATCACAGAATGGCTTACTTTTAGAATGTCCACAACGACAAAGGGCTATGCTTTTGGTATCTATTTTAAATGTTTTACCGTTGGCTTCGTTAATTTGCTGTAAATTACTTACTACAAGCGGGCCATTGGGTGTAGAGCTAATGATAATTTTCTTTTCCATATTTAATTCATTAAATTTAATTCTTTGATTTTCTGAACTTTCCAGTTTGTATTTTCCATACATTTGGGGCAAACCGGTATTTTATCGTCTTTATGTACATGGGTATGGGTCTCATTACATTTTTCGCAATGAAGTTTGGCAGAGATGGCTGCAATTTCTCCAATCTTAAAAGCTAATTTGGTTTTGGTGGTAGAATAGATGGTAACCAAATAGGGAACAAGGAAAGTAAGTAAGACTTTAAAGGCATTTAATCTTAGAAATTGTAGGGAAAATAATATATCTGCCTGATTGATAAGATTCAATATTATTCCAACGATAAAACTCACTTTAAGTGCTGAAATAACAGCTTCTTTTTGGAAGGCAATTCGTGTTACGATTGACATTATTCCTTGTATTTTTATATGTTTATAATTTACAATTATTATCCGATTAAATAAAATATACGGCATACACTTAATAATATCGGAATAAATGGCTTTTCCTTACAAAAAAAGCTTTCTTTTATTTTCTACCGTGCAAGTAGAAATTTTGTTCTGTAACACAAATTTTAGCGCAAAATATTTTTATATTTGTAGATATAAAAATATAATGAATATGAAAAACATAGCAGTTATTGGTGCCGGAACGATGGGAAACGGTATCGTTCATGTCTTTGCACAAAATGATTTTAAGGTGGCCATGATTGATATAAGCGCAGGAGCTCTGGGAAAAGCGCTTAAAATTATTGGCAAAAATTTAGACCGCCAGATAAAAAAAGGTCGTTTGCAAGAAGCTGATAAAGAACGAACTTTGGCTAATATCTCTACTTTTACACAGATTTCTGAGGGCGTGAAAAATGCCGATTTGGTGGTTGAAGCAGCTACGGAAAACACTGAAATTAAGCTAAATATATTCAAAGAATTGGATAAAATATGTGCGCCGGAGACTATTTTAGCCTCCAATACATCATCTATCTCTATCACGCGAATTGCTTCGGTTACTAAACGACCAGAAAAGGTTATTGGTATGCACTTTATGAATCCTGTTCCGGTGATGAAACTGGTGGAGATTATTAAGGGTTACAAAACGGCAGACAGCATTACTAAAACAATTGTGGAAACCTCGCAAAATTTAGGGAAAGTACCTGTGGAAGTAAATGATTATCCGGGATTTGTGGCTAACCGTATTTTAATGCCTATGATTAACGAAGCGATTATTGCGCTGCATGAAGGTGTTGCGGGTGTTCAGGAAATTGATACGGTGATGAAACTGGGGATGGCACATCCTATGGGACCGCTCCAATTGGCTGATTTCATTGGTCTGGACGTTTGTTTGTCTATTATGCGGGTTTTATACGATGGCCTTGGAAATACAAAATATGCTCCTTGTCCTTTGTTAGTTAATATGGTTGAAGCTGGTAATTGGGGTGTAAAATCGGGCGAAGGTTTTTACGATTGGTCTAAGGGGACTAAAGAGCTAATTGTTGCTCCGCAATTTTTTAAGTAATTACTAATTCCGTTCTACAAAACTTACCCGTCTGACCGCTTAAAGCGGTCGGACAGATATTAAGATAGCAAAAAGTCTAAGATTATGAATAAAATATTCATAATTTTAAATTAAATATCAAGCACTGTAACCCAGTTGTATGGGTCTGGTTCTGTACCATATTGGATATTTTGTAATTTATGATAGAGTTTTGAGGATACTTCGCCTGCATTTCCATCTTTGCAATATTCATACACTTTATCGGCGTCTTCGTCTATTATTTTTTTAATAGGGCTAATTACAGCTGCGGTTCCACAGGCTCCTACTTCGTCAAAATCGGCCAGCTCATCTTCGTTAACCTGCCGTCTTTCTACCTCTAATCCCATATCCTCAGCAAGTTGCATTAAAGATTTATTGGTAATCGAGGGTAAAATAGAATCTGATTTGGGCGTTATATATTTTTTTCCTTTGATAGCGAAGAAGTTAGCAGGTCCACATTCGTCTATATATTTCTTTTGGCGGGCATCAAGATAGAGTACATTGGCATAGCCGTGTTCGTGTGCGACTTTCATGGAAGTAAGACTTGCTGCATAATTTCCACCCACTTTATATTTTCCTGTTCCGAGAGGTGCTGCCCGGTCAAACTGACGGGTAATAAGCATGGAAACGGGTTTGAAGCCTTCTTTGAAATAAGGACCTACGGGGGTTACGAAAACAACAAACATATACTCATTGGCCGGTTTTACACCTACTTCTGCACCAGAGCCAAATAATAGCGGACGAACATAAAGGGATGCCCCGGAACCATAAGGCGGAATAAATTCTTTATTAAGCTCAATGGCTTTTTTTACGGCATTAAAAAACAGTTCTTTAGGAACAGGAGCCATGAGTATTCCATTGGCGGAATCAATCATGCGTTGTGAGTTGTCTTCCCAACGGAAAAGGCGAACTTTTCCGTCTTCGCCTTTGAAGGCTTTCATACCTTCGAAAGCTTCCTGCCCATAATGCAAGCCGGTTGCAGCCATATGTACATTCAAATATTCGGAGGAAGAAACCTCTAATTCACCCCATTTGCCATCTCTATAATAGACTCTTACATTATAATTTGTTTTTACATATCCAAAAGATAAGTTTTTCCAATCAATTTTTTTCATATATCGTTATTTTAGTTATAATTTAAAATTAAATCTATTATTTAGCTTACGAATTTAATACAAATTAAATTATTCAACAATATTTTTTAAATACACATAAAAAAATATTTTTATAAAAAAAGTTGCATATATTTTGTAGTTCTCTATTAATTAGCTAAATTTGTTAAAAAAGGATTAATACGAAAAAGTTATGACAAAAGAAAATATTTTAGTACCCTGGGATTTTTCCAATGTAGCTGGCTATGCTTTACAACATGCCGTAAAGTTTGCCAAATTATTAAACACAGGAATTTCTATTCTGCATGTAGTTAAAAAAGAAAAAGAAGGTGTAGAAGCAGAAACAAAACTTAAAATTCTTGTTGATGAAACGCAAGAGAAATATGGACTCTCACCCGAAATTCTGATTAAAGAGGGTAGTATTTTTACGGTAATCAAAGAGGTTGGGAACGAGATGAAAGCTTCTATGATTATTATGGGGACTCATGGAATGAAAGGGATGCAGAAATTCACCGGAAGTTGGGCACTTAAAGTAATTGTAGGTTGTAATTCGCCTTTTGTTGTGGTACAAGGGTCACCCACAGATGAGCCTATAGAAAATCTTGTCTTTCCCATTGATTTTCGTTCCGAAAATAAACAAAAATTGGTGTGGGCTAATTATTTATATCGTTTATTTGATGCAAAGATACATGTTGTTCTCCCTAAAGAAAATGATAAACTGATACTTAAGAAAATAAACAATAATCTGATTTTTGCCAAAAACTATTTCAATGACCATGGAATTGATTATGATATAACAGTAATGGAAGGCAAAGGTGGATTTGTTGACCAAACGATTCAGTTTGCCATTAATATGTCTAATAGTTTGATAATGATTATGACAACTAAAAACATAAGCTTCCAGGACTATGTTTTGGGTGCCGATGAACAAAAATTAATTTCTAATGAGGAAGGTTTGCCGATTATGTGCATAAATCCGAGACAGGAGCTTTCAAGAATGCAGGCTTTTAATTAATGTCTATACATAATGTCGTAGATGCTATATTGAGATATAATTGTATGGGCTTGCATTATATTAGTATATGTAGTTATAAAATTGTGATAATGAAAGAATAAATTATAAAATAAAAGTTTTGCTCATAAAAAGAGTCGCAATTTTATTTGCGACTTTTTTACTTTTTTCAAAATAAAATTTGTACAAAAAAAATATTTTATATCTTTGCCAAGCAATATAAAAAAGGGGGCATTAGCTCAGTTGGCTAGAGTGCTTGACTGGCAGTCAAGAGGTCATCGGTTCGACTCCGATATGCTCCACTTTTTAGCATTTTTTGCTAATCAATATTTTTTGTATCTATTGGTAATTGGGAGTTAGCAAGGGATTACAAAAATTTTATTTTCTTGAATAATCATTGTTTTCAGGTAAAAAGTTTCACTAAGGTTGTACTGAACTTTAAAACTTTTTACCGATGATTGAACCAAAGATTTTTTTACGTACCGATCAGCTGACAAGAAAAGGCGAAGGTACGGTTTATTTGCGTATATTAATCAAGCGAGAGAAAAAAGATTTTTCACTTCAAATAATATGTAAACCGGAAAATTGGAACTTTAAAAAATGTCACTAGCGTCCGAAAGTTTTTCAAAAATAGCATAATATCTCATATATTGTAGTGT
>CAYQXT010000298.1:0-5084 GCA_964421365.1 uncultured Bacteroidaceae bacterium | reverse complement strand
GGTGCAAAACACGTTCAAAAGGTTTATAAAAGTCTAATGCGTAATGCAAGTTATCTTCGGGTTTTGGTACTTCACCGGCAGTTGCAATATCTTTAGTCGAGACTCTGTGTTTAGTTCCTGTTCGGTTAATTAAGGTTACATAAATCAATCCTAAAACGAAAACTGTTCCAAAGGTTATACTTACATAAGTTAGATTTACACTGTCGCCCCACATATTGTACAGCACAGACATATGCCACGGTACTCCGGTAAAACCTAAATCAGCCATACCGGCAGCAATTGGTCTAAAGATAAAACCAGGATAGCTTCCCATTACAACTTGAAATAAAGCCAATAATAACATAGGAACAAGCATTACCCAAGGAGCTTCTTTTACCTCTTTTGTCTCTTCTTCTTGTTGACCTAAAAACAAGCCAAACAAAAAACGAAAAGAATATAAGAAAGCAGCCGTACTGGATAAAAAGATTAAAATCACCAGATACATGTGACTTGTATTAATCATGGCTTCATATAACATCCATTTTCCAATAAATCCACCCACAGGCGGAATACCAGCTAATGCGATAATTGAAATTAAAGCGGCTAAAAATGTCCAGGGCATATTCTTGATTAAACCAGAAACTTTTCTCATATCGGTAGTTCCAGCTTGACGCTCAACAGCACCAGCAACCATAAACAAAGTACCTTTAAAAGCACCGTGCAATATCGCCAGATAAATACCGGCAAAAACACTCAATTCTGTACCTAAACCCAAACCTGCTACTATATAACCTAGTTGAGCAACCGAAGAATGAGCCAACATTTTTTTAGCATCATTGGAGAAAATGGCTCTAAAAGTTCCCATTACAGCAGTAATAGCTCCTAGCCAAGCAATTACAATTCCTATATCATGATTATTAGTATGGCTGTAAAAGTTTAATAATACTAAACCTAAACCATAAACTCCCATTTTTGAAAGTCCACCGGAAAAAACGGCAGTATATGACATTGGAGTATTTGAATAAGCTCCCGGTGCCCATACATGCAAAGGCATAACAGCTGCTTTTACGGCAAAACCGAATATAAGCAATAAACCGGTTTCTACTTGCAAGGAAACACTCATAGTGGAGAACTGCGTAATAATAGTATCAATATTAAAACTATGAATTTCGCGATTTAGGATTACTATAGCCATAAACATGGCATAAGCACCTATTGCACTAAATATCATATACTTGATACCTATTTTTTCTACACTTTTCCCTAAGAAAATAACCAATAAGAAGGATGACCATGTCATGATTTCCCAGAAGATAAACAACGAAATTAAATCGCGGCTCATCAAGATTCCCATCATGCCAAGAATACTCAGTGTAAAACTAAAATAAAAGGTGGCTAAACGCTCTTTGCCCTTCATGTAGGCAGTAGAGTAAATTAAAGCCAGAGGGGAAAGCACCATAATTAGTAGGGCAAAAACCCAACTATACGCATTAAACCCCCATTCTAAACTAAATCCGCCTAAACTAAATTGTACTACATCACCCACATTAATCTGAGTGAAAAAATAAGCAGGTGTAATCAAGGCGACTAACCAAACCATTGCTTGTCCGAGAACAGGCTTG
The DNA here is from genome assembly GCA_964421365.1 of uncultured Bacteroidaceae bacterium. GTDB lineage: Bacteria > Bacteroidota > Bacteroidia > Bacteroidales > DYOH01 > CAYQXT01. The sequence goes on along the minus strand of CAYQXT010000298.1, from coordinate 3,483 downwards.
GTAAGGTAAGCGAAATAACTTAGAAGTGCGCCACCAGCTAATATCAATATCAAAACAAATAATGTACTCATCTTCTAATAATTAATGGGTTAGACTGACTAAATCAGGAAGTACCCGGTGAATATATCCTGCTTTGTCGGCTAATTCGTTGGCCGCATTATGCAGTATATTAGTAATTAAATCGGGGTGTAAACCAACCGCGATAATAACAAGTGCCAAAACAATCATTGCCAATGAGGCATTCCATGCCGGTTTCTGAATCTTAGATTCAGAAGTGGATTTACGGAAGTACATACGTCCAATAACACGGAAATAGTAAACTATTTCGACCACACTAACCGAAAGAACGGTAACCAAAACAAATGTCAAATGGCTATCGGCAGTGGCTATCAGTAAAGAAAGCTTTGCCCAAAAACCTGAAAATGGTGGCATACCAACAATTGCAAAGGCTCCAAGTCCGAATAATAAGGAAATTAGTGGTAATTTTCTACCATAACCATCTAATTCCTTAATATCTTTTGTGGGTGAATGATAAACTAAATAAGCTGAACTTAAAAATAATAGAGATTTAATTACGGCATGATTGAACAAGATGAATAATCCGGCGTAAATACCTTCTTTGGTACCAATCCCAAAAGCTATCATAATTAAACCCATTTGCCCCATTGAAGAATAAGCCAACATACGACGCAAATTTGTTTGTCGCATGGCAATAATTTCGGAAATAACCATGGTAAGTAATCCCATGACCAGAAGAAGCTCAAAACCACCTTGTCCTCCTAAATCAAACACTGTGTAACTAATTCTAATTAAAGCGTATATACCAGCTTTGGCTAATATTGAAGCAAAAGCAGCGGCAACAGGTGCAGGTGCTTGAGAATAAGCGTCCGGAGCCCAACCGTTCATCGGGAACATTTCGGCTTCTATACCCAAAGCAACAAAAATAAATATAAATGAAATTACTTTTGGAACCATTGGTATATCAGGTATTTTAGAGGCTAATTCTGCCATATTCAAGGTGCCGGTATTAATATATAGTATCGCAATGCCGAGCAACAAAAAAGTAGAAGAAAAAGCACCAATCAAAAGCATCTTAAAGGAAGCTTCAGCACTATTTCTGCCTCTATAAAAAGCGGTTAAGCCATAAGAAGAAAGCGAAGTAATTTCAATAAAAACAAACATATTGAAAATATCACCGGTAAGAACAACTCCAATAGAACCGGCTACTAACAACATTAATAAAAGGAAAAACTTCTGCGATTCTTCAAAATCGACAACTTTAAATTTGTAACTGTATATCCAAACCAGAAAGGCCATAACGGCGATTAAAGTTGCGATAAATCCGCTAAAAGTGGAGAATACTAAATCAATTCCCCAAGGTGCTTTTGCTGCTGCAATCAAAGTAATTATCGGATGCCCTACACTAACACGGGTCATAAGTACCACAGCCATTACTGCCAGGTAGGCAAATAATATTCCGGGTACAATCCGAACTAAAGGTTTCCATAATTTCCCAAGCAAAGGCAAGAGAAAAGCAGTAAAAAGCGGAAGTGCTATGAAATAAATAGGATCTGCTGCTACCATTTTAAATTTTTTATTTGGTCAATGTTAATCGTTTGATGATGCCTGTATAAGCGAATAACTAAGGCTAAAGCTACCGCTGTAACTCCTAGACCAATCACAATAGCAGTGAGCACTAAAGCTTGTGGTACAGGATCCACCATTACATGATTGGGCATATTATCTATATAGCCGGGCGAAAAAATAGGAGCTGTTCCTCCCTTAATATAGCCCAAAGCGACTAAAAGTAAATTAAAGCCGGAATCCATAATCGACATGCCAATAACGATTTTGATTAAGTTCCTTTTTATCAAAATCACATATATCCCAATTAAAATCAGTAAGATGGCACTGCCGTAAACTGCGTATGTTAATATCTGTTCCATCATTTTTCTATTTCTTTTGTTTCTCCGGTTTCACGAATATTAACTAAAGTATCTAAGATACCGGTTAATTCTGCTCCCACCTTGAAGCCAACTGCAATATACACTAATGCAATAACTCCACTGCTAAGCAAACTGTTAAGCGTTCCTGTTCCCAGAAAATTCTCTAAAAAAGAGTGGTGTGCACCATAAATCAAACCAAGTAAACCAATGGAAACAAAGGTTAAACCGGCAATAGATTCTACCCAGGAAATAATTGAATGCTCTACTTTAAATTTCCGGTAAGAAATAAGCATCAATAAAAATCCTGTAGCAATTATAGAACCACCCTGAAAACCTCCACCGGGGGTTAAATGCCCATGAATAAAGACATAAGCACCTAGAATAACGATAGCTGGGAACAACAACTTAGCGGCTGCCGTTACAATTTTACTTGCTTCGGGTGACTGACGTAATGGATTTAATCCACTATGCTTCTCACTGCTTCTATATAAAATAGAGCCCAAACCCGTTGCTGCAAGAAAAAGAACGGTAACCTCACCAAGCGTATCAAATCCCCTGTAACTAACAACTATGGCCGTTACTGTATTTGCTACCTTTAAGTCCTTTACTGTATGCTCTAAAAAATAAGTATTAATCCCTTCGCGTTGTGAGCCAAACTCAAATTTCGCGAAAGTATCGAACATATAGTAACCCACAACAAGGAGCAATAATATGACTAATAATTTCCTCATAATTTTTACAAATTAATTGTCTTCTTCGTATCTTTTTGTATTACGTACTGCGATAACAAAAATAATCGTACTTAAAGCCACGCCAATGGCGGCTTCTGTAAGGGCAACATCGGGTGCGTGCAATAAGTAAAACATTACGGATAATGCTAAACTTATTAACGAAGTACCAATAGTAGCAAAGATTAAATCTTTCATAACGGCAGCATAAATGGCCGCTCCTACCATAACTACTATTGAAAAAAACAGAAGTATAATTGTTATTATATCCATAATTTATTTTTCTCCTCTATTTTTAGATTCTTCACTTTCTACTGCTTCTTCATAAGCATCAATAGTATCCGTAATCGGTTTTTGGCGGCTTCTATATGCTCCACGAGCTAAAGCATGTGAACTAATAGGGTTTGAAATGGCAATAAAAGCAATGATAATCAAAGTTTTGAAAAACCATTCGGGTTGCATTAAACCAACACCAAAAATAAAACTCATAGCCCCTAATGTAGTGGCTTTTGTACCTGCCTGAAGTCGGTTGTACAAATCGGGCATCCTATAAATTCCTAAAGCACCGAGAAATAAAAATACGGCGCCAAGCGAAACAAAGAAATATCCTAAATATAAAATAATTACTTCCATTAGATACCTCCCTCCAAATAACGTGCGATGGTTAATACTCCTATAAAACCAATTACAGCATATACCAATGAAACATCAATATATATATAACGCTGAAAATGATAACCGATAAATACCAAAGCTGCCACTACTATAATGGACAGCGTATCCAAAGCTACTACACGAGCGTCTACGGT
>CAYQXT010000297.1:0-5086 GCA_964421365.1 uncultured Bacteroidaceae bacterium | reverse complement strand
TGAATGATGAATGATGAATGATGAATGGTGAATGATGAATGATGAATGATGAATGGTGAATGGTGAATGATGAATGGTGAATGATGAATGGTGAATTGTAGAACTGAATTCGTAATTAATAATTCGAAATTGACATGAAGATAGTTGTTATAGGTTTAGGAAATTATGGTTCGGCCATTTCAAAGAAATTAGCCGAATACGGACATGAAGTAATTGGCGTAGATAGCGACAACCAGAAGGTAGAAGCTATAAAGGAAAAAATAACTTATGCCATTACTTTGGACTGTTCCGATGAAATATTATTAAAATCGCTACCGGTACAAGAAGCAGACATTGTGTTGGTTACCATAGGCGAAGATATCGGAGCGTCATTACTAATTACCGCGCTGTTGAAAAAACTGAATGTGAAAAATATTATAAGCCGGGCAATTTCTCCGATTCATCACACTATTCTCGAAGCTGTTGGGGTTAACAAGATATTAAATCCTGAGGCTGAATCTGCCGAGCGGTTTGCCACAAAAGTAAATTTTAAGAATGTGGTTGATATTCTTAATCTTTCGGAAAATTATATTGTGCTGGAAACGATCGTTCCGGAAAAATATGTGGGTAAAAAAATATCAGTGATTGATTTTCGTAAGAAATTTAAAATTAATATAATAACAGTTAAACAAGGGGTCTTGCATCCCGAGCATTACGATAGTGTCCATGAGGGCGAAATTATTGGTGTTATTTCTGCTGATTATATTTTTCAAAAAAACGACTTACTTATTCTTTTTGGACATGTTTCGGATATTAAAAAGTGGACGAAACGCGAAATGAAGTGATTTTGAGGCGAGAATGGGGAATGGTAAAGGAAAATAGCCGCCTTTGTTAAAAAAAAAAGAATGTTGCAACATGTAAAATTTGCTGTATCTTTGCTTTTTATTATTTGGTGGAAAACAATTTTTATTGAAATTAACCGTACATAAAACAATATGAGAATAGATATTTGGTCAGATGTGGTTTGTCCTTTTTGCTTCATAGGTAAAAGGACTCTCGAAAATGCGTTGAAACAATTTGAGCACCAGGAGAAAGTGGAAATAATATGGCATAGCTATGAGCTTTCGCCAAAATCGGTAACAAGAGCAGACAAAACAAGTTATGAGCTAATTGCTGAAAGGGAAGAGATTGATGTTGAGGATGTTGTGTTGATATACGATTATGTAGAAGATATGGCTAAAGAGGTAGGTTTGAGCTATTCTTTAGAGAAATTGTATCCGGTAAATACTCGAAAAGCACATCGTTTATTACAAGTGGCCAAAGCGTATGGAAAAGGAGAAGAGGCGGAGGAACTATTCTTTAATGCTTACTTTACAGAGTTTAGGAATGTTGATAGTGACGAATTTATAGAACAGGCTGCTGAGAGGTTAGGGATAAGTCTGCCGGACGAGAAGGAGCAAAGCAAGATAGAAGAAATGGACAGGAAAGTTCGGGAGGATATAGAATTGGCTCATAAATTAAAAATATCGGAGGTGCCTTACTTCCTTTTTGATAATAAAATGAGTATCAAAGGGGTGCAAAGCGAAAAAGTGTTTCTGGAAGCACTAAATCTGGCTTGGGAAAATCATTTACCCGATGTTGTTGGTACTGAAATAAGCGGTAGGGCATGTTCTGTTGACGGGCATTGCGAGTAAAGATGAACAAAAATGAAAATAGAGGATGAAATAAAGGGGCGGTTTAGAAATGAATATCATAAGGGGATGATTAATCTTACTTATACGGTTAACCATTTGAGTTATGAGTTTTTACAGCTACTACGTAAACATAAGATTACGGAACCTCAGTACAATATTTTGAGGGTTTTACGGGGAAATAAAGCTGATAAACCGGCTTCTATCGGTTATCTGAAAGAACGGATGCTGGATAAGAAATCGGATGTGAGTCGTATTATTGACCGCTTATACGAAAAAGGCTATGTGGATAGAAACGAATGTCCTAACGACCGGCGTCAGAAAGAAATAAAAATCACTGAAAAGGGGCTTGCCTTATTGGAGAAAATGGATGAGTGTGAAATGAGAGTGGACACTTTGCTCGAAAATCTTACCATAGAGGAGGTTATTGAATTAAATCGTATTTTAGATAAAATCAGGGAATAGCCAATAGTACTTTTTTTAGGTATTAATCAAAAAATTGCAGATAATTTTTTGTTTCAAATTTAGGTTGATATTCTTTCCGTACAGTCTCAATCAGATTAAGTGAATAGTGCTTTAAGTAAGCCTTGGACGTAGCAAGGAAACGCGAGAGGGTTTCGGCACATTTATCAGTATCGCCTGCCGGAAAAAGAAAAGCTTCGGGTATCTTTTCGAGAAAATCTTTCATTCCATCGATAGCCGATGCAATAAGCGGAATACCGAGAGCTGCTGATTCGAGTAGCACATTGGGCATGCCATCGTAGTATGAAGGTATGGCTATGGCATTGCAAGCCTGATAATAGGGCAAAAGTCGGTAGCGCTCCATAAACGGAAAATGTTGGTAATCAATGCCTGAATTTGTTAAATTTTGCTGCAAGCTTTCCTCTATCTCACCAATTAACAATAATTTGATCTTTTGCGTCAATTGTGCCTTTGTTAGTGCAGAAAGGAAATAATCCAGCCCTTTTTTTGCCTTTAAATGCCCAAAAATGCCTATCAGAATTTTATTTTCGGTGAGATTTCTGGCTCTGAATTGCTCTGCTTGTTTCAAATCGGATGGCATGGGCTGCCAGCCTTGTAAATCAATGCTATTGGGGATGAAATCCACTTTTTTGTTGAACAATTGTTTAATTTTCCAGACTTTATCGGTACTTACTGCCGCAATTTTATCTGCAGAGCGTATGGCTTGCTCAAGGATTATGCGTTTACGTGCCGATAAAATAAAGCTATCAAAATCATTCCCTCGGATAAGAAGGGCAGTTTGTAATCCGCTAAAGACTTTTAAAACAGGTAGAGCCAGCATGGGTAAATAGCCACCAAAGGCCACTATATACTCAAAATCGTTGAAATTTTGTTGCTGGATAAAATTCCATAATAGATTAAGCGTATGGCTTTCATCTTCGTGAATAGGAATAGCCGTATAATTGCCGTTCTCTGTTGTCTCTGTTTTAAATGCTTTCCGGCGGTTGGTGAAATGAAAGATGTGGATAAAAATACTTTCTTTTTGTAAATTAGCCGTAATCCGGTCGCAGGATTGTGCCATTCCGCCTTTACTGGGATAATAATTCTGTGTGAGCCAAAGTAATTTCATGCCGCTAAATCAATCGTAAGATAAACGCGTATCTAAATCAGGAAGTACGTCCTTAATTAAATCCTTCCATTCCTTAGAATTCCATGTGCCTAATTTGCTATGTACTTTTAAATATTTTTCAGGAATGGGATGTGTCCCCACCATAACTCTTGTATTGTATTTTTCTTTTATAAAATTCTTGAAATCAGAAATATATGGACAAGGTGGATAGCCGACAGCTAAACCCGTTGCGAGGTGAATAACTTCAGCTCCGTTTTTAATCATCTCCTCGGGTGCAGACTCAATGTTTCCACCTGGACAGCCTCCGCAAGTAGTATAGCCTACTAATTCCAGCTCTATATCTTTTTGATACAGACTGAAAGCTCCTTCATGAGTTTTCATTGAACGGAAACATTTACCGCCTGCACAATTCCGATAGCGGTCGCAAATAATAATTCCAATTTTTTTTGTTTTCATTTTTTTATATTAACCACATAGACATATAAATAACATAGTTTTTTTGTGCACGCTAAAAAAAAATATTTTGAGTGCACATAGTAAAATTTTTTTCCAAAATTTTCTATTTTCCGAAATTAGTCGGATGACTTGATTAATTAGCTGTAAGTAAGCCTTCTGTCGTTTTATAGAACAAACTATTCTTTAGCGACAAACAGAATTAACCATTCCCCATTGCTTAATAATCAACTATCATTCCTGCCTTTAATTGTAAAATTCCAAATTCCTGATAGAATGCAGTCAATGCAGGTAATTGTGTGCAATGCGATGGAAATATACGCTTTATTTTATTGTCTTTAAAGTACTCAATAGTTTTTAGCAGTTGATTATCTTGTTCTTTCAGATGAAAACCGCCCATAACTAATTCTACTTTTTCTATTCCGGTGATTTTTTTGGCATATTCGATAATATTACAAATTCCTGAATGCGAGCAGCCTGTAATTATGGCTATTGAATCGTTCTGTTTGAAAACAAGTGCTGAATCATCTAAAATAAAGTCGTCATTGTCTTTTGCATCAACGAATGTGGTACTTTGTGCTTCAAAATCGTTCAGACGGGGTATTTCGCCCAAAAAAATAATATCATCAGTGAGATTATATGGTAAACGAGTGCTAATCAACTTGAAATGATTGTTGTAATACTCCCAGTCGCGATTTAATCCAACTTCTGTGTGGTCTGATTTTTTAAAACGTTTAATAAAAGCGTGTGGGTGGCAAATTAATTTTTTATTTTTCAGGTGAATGAGTCCATCTCCATGATCCCAGTGGCCATGGCTTAGCACTACATTTTCTACTTTATCCAAATTAGTACCCAATTTCTGAGCATTTTGCAGAAAGATATCGGAATATCCGGTATCGAACAAAAGTTTAAAGTCATTGTATTGAATATAATAGGATAAGCCATGTTCTGCGGCAAATCGGCCTCCGGCTGAATTTTCTACTAATATGGAAATTTTCATTCTTTTAGTTTAATGTGTTTACGACTTTCGCCTTTTTCCCATTCTTCCTTTATAATGCTTATATTTTTTTGTATCAATGGCAAAGCCTTTTCAATATTTTCTACATTTACAATAACTGGAACAAATTGCTTAAGCATTTGTGTGATATTTTTCCCAAATTGTTTTCCACAAAGTATTTGCACTTTTTGCGGTTTTAAAATGGCTAATATACTTTGAGCTTTTTTAGGGTCGCCGTGTGAGTGGTTTTCGTCTTCTACTTTGCTTGTGTTTTTTATTTCGCTGACTTGAAGAATATTGTCTTCTGAAATATCCAAAATAGGATAGCTATTTGCCTCTCCAAAATGAGTGTTTGAGAAAGCGTATCCGTCTGTG
>CAYQXT010000296.1:0-5115 GCA_964421365.1 uncultured Bacteroidaceae bacterium | reverse complement strand
TTTTATATATAAATTCCCATCTATTTTGTTATAAAAACGCAGTTCAACATTTGGATTTATCTCTTTATAATTTCTGTATAAATCCTGAATTTCCTCAAAAACGGCCAGTACATCTACTTTTTCTATAAAAATTCGCAAAGTATTAGATTCTATTTTTGAAATATCTGACAAATCCTGAATAATACTAAGTAAATGATGCGAACTTTTGCGGACTATACTGGCCATTTTCTTTAAATCTGGTTGATTTATTTTTTCCTCCAGCATTTCGGCAAATCCGATTAAAGAGCTCATTGGATTTTTAAGTTCGTGAGTGATATTGGAAACAAACTCTGATTTTGCCTTATTCAATTCTATGGCAATTTCACTCTTTTTCAATACTTCTTTCTGATGTAATATTTCTGACAATCGATTATTAAATTGAAGAAATAAGCTATAAAGAAAATTCTTTATAAACTGAGATTCTTCTTTAGAATAGACAATTACAGCCTGATAGTAAATTTTTCCATGCCCTCTAATATAGGCAAAATTCCATTTCATTTGCTTTAATTGCTGCGGAATATCATGTTCTCGAAGTGGAACCTCTTTTTGGATTTCGCCGGATAATTCAACAAATGCAATATTCCGTTTAGCATATTCTTTTAAAAGAATTTTAAATGCCTTAAGTAAATCGTGCTCACTCAAGATACCTTCAAAACGATTAGAATACTGCACCGATTCTACCCCAAAATTAGAATTGAAAATAAAATAAGCTCCTTTTTGGTCGAAAATATAGCGTAAATCTTCAATCAATACGTTTTTAAGTGCTTCTACTGATTTGTTTTTTAATAATTTATTTCCAGAAATAGATAAAAGTTTGAAAAAGCGGTTTCCCTTTTCGAGCATTTTTATCCGGTAGGAAATTTCTGAAATATCATCTATAATAAAACCAATATAGTTGGCATCTTGAGTATGTAAATTGTTTTTTCTAATCTGAATGATTCGGTTTTCATATTCTCCCTTAATTTCTGCAATAAAAATATTTTGCTTCAGTTCATCAATTTTTATTTCGCAGAGATGATTATATTCCGACCTTGTAAAGCTGGTTTTTAAGGGATAAAAAATATCGGTAGTTGTTTTGATCCGAATATTATCTGATAAACCTATTAATTCCTGTGCTTTCGAATTATAACTTTTTAATTGATTATTCTGATTAAAAATAAGGTATCCGGTATTGGCTTCCTCTAAAAATTGTTGTAAAAAATTCAGATTTAGTTCTTTCGATTTTTGTTTGGTAAAAATGCTTGTAATATTTTTGAAGACACAAAAAGTATAATTTTTTTTGTTCAAAAAAAAAGGGTAATAAGTACGATTGAATATCAGAACTTTGCCATTTAATATTTCTTGTCGCCTTACAGAATATTTACTTTTTGTAATCTTAATTTGCTCCAATTCATTTAAAATTTCCGGGTCAAGAATTAATTTGTCTTGTTTTCTTTTTTCAAAATACTTCACTGCTGCCCTGTTTCGTCTGACATAGTGATGGTTTTCATCAACCAAAAAATAACAATCTTCTAGTGTATCAAATAAACTGGAAAATAATATTAAATTAAGTTGGACATAATTAGCGCCTTTTTCAAAAAAATAATCATTTATGAATATGCCAATTTCATAATCTGTTTCAAATAAATGTATCTCTTTTACGAAAAATTTGTTTTGCGACAATAAATTTTGAAATTTATTTTCATCATGAAAATTTTCTTTAAAAAAAACAGAGAATGTCTTATTTTTCCAGAAAATTTTATTCTCTTTAAATATGAAGATAGGAATAGGAATTTGGATAAAAATATCAGAATCAAAGATAAAATCTTTTTTTGGTAAGTCAGCATCAGAATACTTGAAGGATTCTAAAAATTCAATTATAGTATTTAAAATAAAATGAACGAATTCACTACTTATGTTGTTTTGTTTAAACATTTTTTATAAATTTTGATAATACCTGCACCAAAGTAGCTTCAATATTTGATTGGGTACAAAAATCATCTATTTTATGATAAATAAATTTCTGCATCTCCTCGTAGGATGCCTCTCTAAATATACAGATAGTTTTTGTATCCTTAAAATTTTCTTTTATTTTTTGCAATTCAGGACGGAATAATAATTCTACCGGGAAAACGAAAAAATTTATTTTCTTACCTTCTTCTAATATAGCTGCAATAGACGAGAGATTAGAACTAGAAATTATATGTATCTGTGAAGAAAGGAGTTTCTCTTTAATTCGGGATATTTGTACTACATCGCCAGAGTATAAAAGCAATTTATAGGCCGACCAATCGTCTAGTATATTATCATTCAGGAAAAACGTTCTGCTGGGTTTATTTACTGCTTTGTAAGGCAATGTAAATGTAAAAAACGAGCCTTTGCCTACTTCTGACACCACGTTAATACTTCCATTCATTAAGTCTAAAAGTCCTTTAGTTATCGCAAGTCCAAGCCCAGTACCTCCAAATTGCCTCCTGATGGAACCATCGGCCTGAGCAAAGCGTTTGAAAATAATTGATTTGTGTTTGGAGCTAATACCTATACCTGTGTCTTTTACATAAAATATCAACTTCTCTCCTTCTTGCTGTATATTTACACCAAATTCAATAAAGCCCGAATTGGTGAATTTCAGGGCATTACTTAACAAGTTCGTTAATATTTGTTTTAATTTAACTTCATCTACATATACCTCTGCCTGTCTGAAACTTAGCGACCTATTGATCAGCAAACGTATGTTTTTTCCACTACGTTTAATTTCATTTTGGAAAAAATGATGAATTTGTAATAAACTTGTGTTCAAGTTTATGGATACCTCTTTGATTTTCGCTTCACCAGACTCGATTTTAGAGATATCAATAATATCTTCAATCAGCGTAAGCAGTTGCTGCCCGCTATTAATGATAATATCTATATACTCTGCGTGTTCGGGATCGGTGATTTCCATTTGCAGAAGTTCGGAAAAACCAATAATCGCATTCATAGGCGTTCTTATTTCGTGCGACATATTACTAATAAATTCTGTTTTCAATTTATCCGATAATTCGGCATTCTCTTTGGCCTGAGTTAATTGGTACTCGGTAAATTTATGCTTTGTTATTTCTACTACTGAAATAATAATTTCCAACACTTCCTGAGTTTGTGTTTGTAATGGATAGAGATAAAATTGTAACCATTTTTCACCTTCAATTACTGTATCAAAGTGCTGAATAAAAGAACTCTTCCTTCCGTTTATCGTTTTCTTCAAGTAGGGCAATAATTGCCTGAAAATCATATAATTGGGTTGATTTTGAATACTTCTTTCCTCCTCTAATTTTTGGCCATAAAGATTGTTGAAAAGAGAATCGGCCACTTCGTTAAAAAGTTTTATTTTCAGGTTTCTACTTAGAACCAAAACTCCAAAAGGAACCCTATTCAGTATGGCTTTAAAGTATTGCCGAGATAGAGTTATAATACCTTCATTATCAAAGTTCTCATTAGAAGTTTTTTTTGTTATTTTCTGGCCTTCACTCGTGCCGAAAGAAGAAATTAAAAGTAAAGAAAGAGTGGAATTTAATGGAATTATTTCCAAAAAATTATCTCTATCTAATAGTGAATTACTTTTTTGACTTAGTAGGGCATTAAATTCAATTCCTTGAAAAATAGATTTTAACCGGTGGTTGAAATTTTTATAGGAAATATTAGTTAAAAGAACCGAGTTTATATGTAAGAACTCAGAGAATTTATTGCTAATCGTTACGAGCTTGTAAGCACTGCTATCCTTACGAAATAGAGTTATTTTAAAATTGGCATGGGCAATGAATTCCTTTAAAGAATCCTGCATCTGAATATAAGCATGAATTTGCTTTAAATAATGATTTACAGGCAATAATGTACCATATATTTTTGTTTCACTTTTGTGGATATTCGTTATAAAACCTCGCAATAAAAACCATTCGTATCTGCCTGAACTCTGTTTTAATCTAATTTCTAATTGAATAAGTCGCTGTTTACCTCGCTTAATTCGTTCAATCAAAAATCTTATTTTCTGAAAATCCGTAGGGTTTAATAATCTCAGAAATTGGCGTAAATAAATTTCACTTTTTTCATTTACAGGCAAAAAATCTAATTTCCTACTCATAAAAATCATTTGGTTTTCTACTTTGTATTCCCAATAAATTTCTTGAGAAGAAGAGATAAATTCATCAAAGAATTTCTCTTTTTTTTTGAGTTCAATATAATTATCTGAGTTTTCTAAATTCAAATGGAACTCATACAGAAAAGCCTGCTCACTTTCTATCTTTGTATTGCTTACCCTCACACTAAGGTTTAAAATTCTACCATTAGCATCAATATATCTTAAGCGATATTTAACAGGAACATTTCCCCCTTTCTTGCGTATCTGGAAACGCTTTTCTAAATTCGCTTTTTCTACCGGATAGATAACTTCAAATAATTCGTGTACCGAATTAATCGTTTTTTTTATTTTTAAGGAATCAATGAGTAATTTGTTGGCATATATCTTATCCGACAAGCTTAGGATCAAATATCCATTAGATGCCGAACGATAAAAATCATTTTCGAGTAACGATATACCATAAACCTGACGATAAACATTTACTAAAAAGCACTTTCCCTTTCTGAGGCTGAATTCTTCATAATAGAAAAGATATACTAAATTTTCATTGTTTGCTATTTTTATAGGATTAGTGGCATTTCGCATCCCAATTTTTTGTATCAGATTTACTATTTTTTTAGTTTCATCAGATTTTTCAGAAGGAAGTAAAGTTAAAATTGTGTTAAACAGAACATTTGAGGCCAATACTCCACCTACTTCATCAATAAGAGCTGTTCCCGAATTTAGATTGTTATTTATAAGTTGCTTAATAATATTTAATTCCATAAAATCACTTTCTTCGCAAATTTAATCTAAAAAAATGTAATTTTAACACTGAATTTAGGATAATTACTAATTACGTTCTACAATTATATAGTACGCTGATTTTTTATGATTATTAAGATGTTTTTCTAATAAGAAATTAGCAGGCAGATTCTTTGGAATTTCTAAGATTGATTATGATAAAGAAGAACAATAGAACGTTAAGCTTTTGGATAACTTAC
>CAYQXT010000295.1:0-5127 GCA_964421365.1 uncultured Bacteroidaceae bacterium | reverse complement strand
AGTGCCAATGCCAAGCTCGTCTTCGGCACAAATCATTCCTTCGGAAAATTCACCGCGAATTTTTGATTTTTTAATGGCAAAATTTTCATCGCCCGAATAGACTTTTGCCCCCACTTTGGCGACAATAACTTTCTGTCCGGCAGCAACATTAGGCGCACCACAGACAATTGGATAGTTTTTGCCATCACCCAAATCTACGGTTGTAAGACTGAGTTTATCGGCATTAGGATGTTTTTCGCAGGTGAGCACTTTGCCTACTACAAAATTTTTTAATCCGCCGGGCAAAGATTCAAATTCCTCGATACCTTCTACTTCGAGTCCAATATCGGTAAGAATGACAGAAGCTTCCTCAACCGAAAGATTTACATCAAGATATTGTTTCAACCAATTATAGGATATTTTCATGAACTTTAATTTTCTACTATTTCTAATTCTACCTTTTCGGAAAGCAAAAGTAATGATTTGTTTTTAAATAGGAAGATTTATTCTAATTTTTTTGTATTTATAGTCCGGTACTGAAATTCTAGTTATACGTTCCCAAGTGGCTAAGACCAGGTTGAAAAGTATATTTTTTTTACTGAAATTTAGTAGTAAATAAAATACTTATTCTAAGTTTATTATAAAATTAATTCAGTATAAAAATTTTAACGAATGGGTGGTTCGGTCTAAAAACCGGTCGGACGGATAGATTTATTAAAACTGTAAAAATAGGCAGCTCATTTATAATTAATTAATGAAGCCGTCTGACTGGTTTCGCTACAAATTCACCTTTTTATTCTGGACTCATTATTGTTTTAATTTGCAGTCTGTTCTTATGGGATAAAGATAAAATTTTTTAAACAAATTAACTATTTTGCATAGCTGAGTAATTGGTAAAATCATACTTGGCCGCTATCAAAATAGTAAAAAAAATTCCAGCATCTCACAATCAATCAAAACATTACAGGGTACATATAAAAATATGATACCAATTCGGTCAATGCCATTAAGTTAAGCTTGGTCGAAACGTTTCCAAGCGCCTATCGACACGTTGGAAAGTCCTGTTTACAAATACTTTCCAACGTGCTGCTAGGTATCTGGAAACGTATGAATAAGAATATCTCCCGATCAGTTACACACTCGAATTATTTGTATATTTTATGTAGTTGAATATTCGTTTGTTTCAGATTTTAACGGTTTTTCGGAATACATGCGGTAGGGATTGAAGCGGTAGATAGCCGAAGTCCTAAGCTCTGCAAAACACGCAAAAAAAGAGTGTAGCGATGAGCGGAACTCCTTTTTTTGGGATGTTTTGCGGGCTGAGGCGAGGCTACTACAAGCAGAAAGCCCGCTCGACCGCCAAAAAATATACAAAAAGTAAGTTAATGTCTTAATTTTTTCGTACTAGCGCCACGCGACGGTTTTTGGCTCTTCCTTCATCGGCAGCATTACTGGCAATGGGTTTTTCAGAGCCATAGCCTATAGTTTCCATACGATTAGCTTTTATTCCGTTAGCAATTAAAGCTTTTTTTACAGCCTTGGCACGCTGCAAAGAGAGGGATTTATTTCGGGCGGCAGAACCGGTATTATCGGTATGTCCCTCAATGATAAAATTCAGATCAGAATTCTGCTGCATCAATTTGGCTACTTCCTCAATTACTATTTCTGATTCAGGACGGATATTATAGCGATTCACGTCAAAATTAATATAAATATCAACTTTACCCATGCTATCAATTTCAGACTTCATCTGACTTGCTGACAGCTCATTACGTCTTTCTCGACCTTCTATTTCGACAATTTCGTATTCTGCCCCCTTATTTAAGGTCAAAAATTGTACCCAGACTTGCCTTGTACCCACATCAAAGCGATAGACCGATTGGTATAAATCGTCTTTATAATTAGCAGGATCGGAAGTACCTGAATATAGTTGGACGGGATGAGTTTTTTTCATAATCAGTTTATTATAGAAACGATGAATTTTGGCGGCACTCACAGTGCTTCCCGTCATTGCTTTATAGTGTACAATATGGTATCTTCCGCCAACAGTCCGGTACTTTTGTCCATCCCAGTATCTAAATTCATCATAATCTGAAACGTCATCGTATTGTGGTGTATATTTCTCATATACAGGCACATATTTATTACGTGTAGCTCGCTTTACTTGTGCAAAAGTAAAAAAAGGCAGGAGAACAAGGCTGATAAAGACAATTTTTCTCATGTATATATATTTGAACATTACAATATAATTTATAAATTGTGTAAGAAAAAAAAATCAGGATAGAATAACATTTTTTTATCTAATTTTTTTAACGTAAATTTAGTGAATAAAAGCAGCAAATACAAGAGAAATTAAGCTTAACATTTTAATATAATGAAGATTATATATTTGCTTACACATAAAAATGTAGAACATAAAATAGGTTACAGACTTAAAAATAGATTATATTATGAAATTTTTAAAAAAAGGAATGACCGGAAGTGAAGTAGAGCAGTGGCAGTACTTTCTGATTGGCGAGGAATATTACATGGTGGAAGCAAACGGCACTTTTGGCGAAAACACTTTGCTTGCTACTCAGCAATTTCAGCGTATGGCTGGCTTGGACGATGATGGAGTGGTTGGCCCGGCCTCGTTTGCCAAAGCAAAAGATTTTGGTTTTTTGTTGGAAAGCATTGACGAAAAAGATGAGTTCAAGAAAACGTATTCGGATGACAAGAATACTTATGATTGGCCTAAAATTTCTGATTTCAGGACTTTGTCTGCTTCTAAAACAGAAGAATTATTCGGCCACATAAAATATGAGCCTTTAAGCAATGGGAATATCAAAATTTTAAACCGCTGGGATAAAAAGAACCTAAAGAGAATTTATATTCCCCAATTAAATAAAATAGGCCAGCTCTGGGGCCACGATAAAGGCTATATTTTGTTTCACGAAAAAGGAGAAGCACAGATGAAGGCTTTGTGGGATGCCTGGGAAAAAGAAGGACTTTTGCAATTTGTTACTGACTGGTGTTGCAGTTATAGCCCTCGTTTTATACGTGGTAGCAAATCGCGGCTGAGTAATCATGCCTTTGGCACGGCTTTCGATATAAATATACGTGCCAATGCTCTGGGCAAAATGCCACCCAAAGTGGGCGAAAAAGGAAGTGTGCGTTTGCTGGTTCCTCTGGCTAATAAATTTGGTTTTTTCTGGGGCGGCCATTATCGCCGACGTAAGGACGGGATGCACTTCGAACTGGCAAAATTATTCTAATAAATCTTCAATTCCCAATGCAACATTTAAAAACGAATTTTCGTTTTTATAGCGAACTTAAAATTTAAAATTATGTGGACAGGAAAAATTATTGCTCTAAGCATTTTACTAATCTTAGGAGTAAATTTATCTTTTGGACAAAATACTCAAAAGATAGACAAGACTAAAATTAACCAATTTTCGGAAAATTTGCTACCGAAATTAGGGAAAACTCATTCGGATGTGGCTATATTGGTTAAGGGTTTACAAAATTTATCTATCGACAAACTGGCTCAAGCCAATGATGCTGAGATGAAGAATTATAAGGAATTTGTCAAGCTGAATATCGAAGATTTTTCGTTGGTTAACAAATACAAAGCCGAAGAAAAGGCGGAATATTTGCAGCAAATTGCAGATTTCTACGGAAAAATGCTTGGGATAACTATCAATGCGCCCAAAGCTTCGAAGTAATTGGAAAATAGTAGAAGTAATGGTAAAACCAGTCTAAAAAAACGGTCGGACGGATAGTCTTAATAAATGAACAAAAAACAACGGCTTATTTATTTACTGTTAATTAATAAATCCGTCAGACCAATTTTAATATAACTTTAAGAGTTCGGTCTAAAAACCGGTCGGACGGATAGCTTTATTAAAACTGTAAAAATAAACAACTCACTTACAATTGATTAATGAAGCCGTCCGACCAATTTCGATGCAAATTCACCTTTTTATTCTGGACTCATTTAACCTTTTCATTTTCTAAAATTAATTCTGGTGTTCTTTGCGCAATAAATCGTGCACTGTTTTTACCGGTGTGAAAGTTTCTATAGGAACTTCAACAAAAATGGTAATCCAATCGGCCATAGCACCATTCCACAATCCGGGACGCTCTAAAGCCTTTATTTTTTTACCATTATAGCTTTTTTCGGCTATAAAAACAGCTTCTTCGTCTATATATTTAGATAAATCAAATTTTTCGCCGGTATAGTCTTTAAAGTAACAAACAATATCAACTGGATTAAAATGCGAAGCTGCCGAAACAATCTCTTTATTATCTATATTTTGCATATCTATTTGCACAGATTCAATTATTTGCAGAGAAGCGGAACCATCTATATTCTCTACCCAGAAAGGGCCTCCTCCAGGTTCGCCCTCATTCTTCACCATTCCGCACACGCGAAGTGGGCGGTGTAATTTCTGATACAAATACTGTATGCGTTCCAGCGGATTTTTTGGACGGAAATTCTCGGGCGGAATAATACATAAACTTTCCTGTAAAAAAGAGCCTATTTCGTCTAATACCTTAGCATCAAGTGTTTCTACTTGCTCTAACTTTTCTAAATAGCCAAAAATTTTATTTTTAAAATACAATAGTACTCCGGCCATAGCCTTTTTATATATAACGCCCATGGGCTTTGAGCTGTCGGGTGCGACATTATCTATATTTTTGATAAAAACGATATCACTATCTATGGCATTCAGATTTTCAATGAGAGCACCATGCCCGCCCGGACGTAAAATCAGGTTTCCTTTCTCATCTCTAAATAGCTGATTTTGTTCATCTACGGCAATCGTATGGGTATAATAATGCTGATTGCTAAATTCAATCTGGAATTTTATGTTGTGTGCCGTTTCAAATTTATGTTTCACCACTTGCAAATGCTTATGAAAAAGCTGCTGATGTTCGGGTGAGACCGTAAAATGCAAATGAGCGCTCTGATTTGAAAAAGCATACAGAGCTGCCTCAACAAGATGCTCGTCTACTGCTTTACGAACTTCACTACCATATTGATGAAAATGGATTAATCCTTTTGGCAATTGGCCATAATTCAATCCTTTTGGTAATAGAAGATAGTCGAGAATTTTGGCGTAACTTTTGGTTAAAAGGCATTCCTCAATATTTTCACCGGTAAGG
>CAYQXT010000294.1:0-5138 GCA_964421365.1 uncultured Bacteroidaceae bacterium | reverse complement strand
TTCCCATGAGGTTGCTATACCAACGCCTTTAAAACCGAGTTTGGCTAAGGCTTGTTGCATATCGGCAAATGATGCTTTGAATTCGCCTTTTCCTAATGTATCTAAAATCTCTTCTTCCGTTGTGGGACGTTGATAATATTCGCTTAGGATCGTCGCAATAGAAGAAGCGCCACAGGAGAAATCACGTTTTTGTTTGATGATTCTGGCGTCTCTTTTTGCTTTCCATGATATACTCGGCAATCAAATCGGTAGGCCTGCAAGGTGCTTGTATCAAATGTCCGGTGGGATTTTTAAAACTTTGGTGGCTACGTTTCAGAAATAGTTCTGCTTCTTGGCGTTTTTTTCCTACCAGTAATTTATGCGGATTTCGTGAGTCTTTCAGCCATTCTAAGGAAGTATCTAAAAGCACGGTATGAGTTCGCACATAAGCTCTATGGCTATCAATCAGGGAAATAAGGCTTTCTAGACCGGCATTAAAATCATCTGTTAGATTCCATTTACTTTCAGGAATATCCAGTATTTTTTCGTGTAATTCCAAGGCCTTGGCCGAAAGTTCTATTCCGGTGTCAGGGTTCTGGCGCATGTAAATCCAGTTGCGTTTCCCTATTTCGGGGTCAATTTTGTTCCATGTGGTATCGTCCTGTGGTTCAATATTCAAAATCGGGATGATTCGTTTGTTGTATTTGAGGGCTAAAACTAATTCTTTGTAGCAATATACCGAGTGGATAGAGTGGGGCGACATGATATAAATAAAATTGTCGGCTTTGCGAATTCCAGCGTCAATTTGTTCTTGAAAATCAACGCCTAAGGGAATATCGTTCATGTCAAACCATATATCGTAACCGCGGTTGGTAAGATTTTGGTATAGTTTTCGGGCAAAAGCTAGTGAGTGGCGCCGGCCATAGCTTATAAAGGCACTATTTATTTGTTCACTTTGTTGTAGTAATTCATCAGCACTAAGGGAGTTGGCCGAGTTCAGGAAATCAATTACTTCGTCTAAACTTTGCTTCCATATGGCCCCATTTGAGCGTACTAATTTGCCGAGTTTCTGTAATTCAATAATTTGCTGGTCAGAAAATTTCTTATCTTCATCTTTGGCTAGGAAACAAAAAATGGTTTTGTCGCTTTTTTTGTAGCTGTCGTCGGTTACTTCGGCCAGTGAGTACCAAGCCTGCATTTTTGGCGAAAGTACATAGAGGCAAAAGTCGGCTTTTTGGCGTTCTGTAAGCTCATTTTGTTGTTCTTCTTGTGTCCAGTTTTCAACGACTGGATTAAAATAATCGACTTTCAGTTTTGGGATGAGGTAATCACGCCATTTTGAATCGGCAACAGTGCCACCAAGGAATACTTTCATTTATTAATATTTAAAGAATACCACATAGACAACTTTTAAGTTAAAAACGAATAGTGAATGGTGAAAAGTTTTTAGCACTATATTCCTTTTTTTTTATTTGTAACTATTCACACATTACTTTTCACTTAAATTTGCTTGTGTGTGTTAAAAACTTCATTATGGGTGTTTCATTGCCTTATTTATAACTATTCATTTTTTATGCTTTTTGTTTTTTTTGGACTAATTTTACGACAAATATTTGAGATGTACAAGTCTTTTTTGTGTTTAGCTAAGAAAGATTGAGAATCGGAGTAAATAATTTGAGACTCATAATTAGGTCTGTTTGAGTTTAAAATTCAGATCAGCTTATTTGTGAAAAATTTTGAAAAAAATATACCTAAAAAAAAGATGGCATGACTTCCGTGTTGTAGAAAAGAAGCCACACCATCACTGTGTAATCAGCCTGAAATTTTTATTTGTATATTCTATTTTAGGAACTAACTATTTTTTAGCGACAAACAGAATTCTCCATTCACCATTTTTTTATTAGTGCGTTCTTTGATCCACTAAATTAGGCAATTCACCTTTTAAATAGGCTAATGTAGCCTCATGAGCATCGGCATGATCGGTCATGACTACTTTTAAACCCGCATTGGTAAAGCTATTATAGGCACCGGTACCCATTCCGCCGGCAACTAAAACATCACAATCGGCGATTTCCTGCGCCATTGAAGCATGCTTACGGTCGGCATCTGCGCCCATACCATGTCCTTGTGAGTTGTCATGCTCTTCGTGTTGTTCCTGAGCACCTTCGGCAAAATGTCCGGTACCCCGGCGGCGAAGTTCCTGACCGGTGATTTCATTATTTTTTACCGTATAAATAATATAATAAGGCGAACGGCCAAAATGCTGACTAATCGTCTTTCCGTTTAAAGTAACTAATGCTATTTTCATTTTTTTACTATTTAAAATTATTAACTACAAAAGTAAATTATTTCTAGACATTCATATATGTTACTGGTCATATGTCTAAATATGTTTTAGCAATAAGACTTATTTATTTGTATTTTATATTTTCTAATACGTTGTTGAATTTATATGTAACTAGTTATTGATTAGCCTATTGCGTTAAGGGCGTTATGTTAAGATTTGTGTTGAAAAGTTGTTGATTATTAATTTTATAATTAACAATTCACTATTAATAATTCTCCATTAATATTAACCTTATCTTAATCTCTTTTTACTAATGATTATGTACTTTTGTGGTTTATTAAAAAGAAAAATAATGGGAAAAACGAAGACTATTGCCCTTGTGGCACATGATAATAGGAAAAAACCTTTGATGGAATGGGTTGAATATAATCATAAGATATTAAAACACCATCAATTAGTTTGTACCGGAACGACAGGGAAATTTGTTGAGGCGGCCATTCGCGGACAGTTAAAAAAAGGTGATGATTTATCTTTTCCGATAATTAAATTAAAATCAGGCCCTTTAGGAGGAGATCAGCAATTGGGAGCAATGATTGCGGAGGGAAAGGTTGATTATGTGATTTTTCTATGGGACCCAATGGAACCTCAGCCTCATGACGTGGATGTTAAGGCCTTAAACAGGATTGCTGTTTTGTATAATATTCCAGTAGCCAATAATCGGGCAACGGCTGATTTTATCATTACTTCCGAACTTTTTGGGAGTAATTATCAGCCTTTACTTACTGATTATTCTGCTTATGTAAGCCGAAATCTAAAGTAATGGCGAAAATGAATGGTGAATGATAGTTAATAGTTGATAATTCACCATTCACCATTATTATTAGTTGCGTTTTCGTAAATTCAATTCTTTTGCAAAATCTTTTTCGAGGAATTCGTGTTTGCCTCGTTCTCCTTTTGCTTTCAATTCCTCATCGTACAAGCGTAAGTCCTTGCGCATTACTTTTGCACTGATTGTTTTCGGGAATTCGTCCATAAATTCAATAGTACGCGGACGTTTGTATGGAGCCATGTTATCTCGGATAAATCGGAATAGTTCTAGCGCCATTTGCTTGTTGGCAAAATAATCGGGCTTTAATACAATGAATGCCTTTGGAACAATACGATCACGGTCGTCGATGGTAGGAACAACGCCGACTTCCATTATAGCGGGATGCTCCATGATTTCGCTTTCAACTTCAAATGGGCTTATACGATAGTCCAGACTTTTGAATACATCATCTACACGACCTATAAAGTGAACAAATCCTTTTTCGTCCATATAGGCAGTGTCGCCGGTGAGGTACCAACCGCCTTTGAATATCTCTCGATTTTTTTGTAAATCATCATAGCCGGTAAGTAATCCTAATGGCTTTACCGGATAAATAGCTACTGCAATCTGACCGTCTTCGCCTCGTTTTACTTCGTCTAATTTTTCGTCCAGAATTTTTATTTCGTATCCGGGTGAGGCTTTTCCCATAGAACCGGCAGGTACATCTGTCATTCCTTTGGGCGTAAATATCAGGCCGGTGGTTTCCGTTTGTCCATAACCTTCGCGAAGCTGTAAGCCGGTAAGGTTTTCTACTTTTTTACTAACCTCTGGATTTAGAGGTTCGCCGGCACTTACGATTTTCTTCAGATTGAAATTATACTTTTCAAAATCACGAAGAATAAAGAGTTTCCAGACACTAAGAGGGGCACAAAGACTGGTGATTTTATATTTTTCGATATACTCAAGGGTTTTAACTGGATTGAAAGCTGTATAATTAAAGGTGAAAATAGTCGCACCAGCATTCCAAGGGGCTAAGAAACTACTCCACGCAAATTTAGCCCAACCGGGAGAACTGATGTTGTAGTGTATGTCCTCTTCTTGTAAATCCAGCCAGTACATTGTGGTTAAATGCCCTACGGGATAGTGGTAGGGATGCATAACCAGCTTGGGTTTGGAAGTCGTACCAGAGGTGAAGAATAAGAACAGATTATCAGTTGAATAGGTTATAAATCCGGGTTCATAGTCTTCGGAATAGTTTTTTGCCTCGGCAAAATCCGTCCAGCAGGGAATAAATTCTTTGTCTTCGCAATCGCATTTTTCGGCTATCTGACGTACGCATATTAATGCTTTGAGTTTTTTCAGGGCTTCGCCTGCTTCGTCTACTTTTTCACGGAATTTGTGATGTACAATTACAAACTTAACATCACCACGCTTAATACGGTCGCTGATATCGGTCGGAGAGAGTAGGGTAGAGGCTGGTATTATTGAGCCTCCCATTTTCATAATCCCGAGAAAAAGTTCAAAAATTTCGACAGAAGTATCCATCATCATTAATACGCGGTCGCCTTTTTGCATGCCTAAGTCGCTTAAAAGATTGGCTACTTGATTAGAACGCCGCATCATCTTGTTATAACTTATTGTTATTTCGTTTCCATTAGTATCGGCATAAATCAATGCAGCTTTGGTGTTTCCGGCCGCTATTTTGTCGAAATAGTCGGTAGCCCAGTTAAATTTTGTGATTCGTGGCCATTTAAAGCCTTCTTGCGCTTCTTCGTAGTTTTTAGCACTTTTGATAAAGTTGCGTAAATCAAAGAATTTTTGCGCATCATGAGTTATTCCTTCCATATTATTTCAGTTAGATATATTAATAGATGCATAAATATAGGATTTTTTTCTGTGAATTATAATATTTTGTTAATATTTTTATTTTTTTTAACAATCTGCAAGATTAAGCGAAATGTCAAACTGTTACTTAACAGCGAGATTCTCTGCGAGCTGCGGCAGGGATTGAAGCGGTAGCTCGCCGCAGACAAAGGGCTCCAAAAACAGGTAAAAAAAGAGTGT
>CAYQXT010000293.1:0-5175 GCA_964421365.1 uncultured Bacteroidaceae bacterium | reverse complement strand
AAAATAGTATCAAAATTTGCCTCTATTATAGAATCATTTCTTAGTACAAATTGGTATTTTTTATTTGTACCGACACTGTCTATAACTATTTTTTTCAATACAACTTGATCCGAATCAGCATTTTGAGAATCAATTTTCAAAATTATAACTTTCTTGCCTGAACCTGACGGACTTGTTGAATATTGAAGCACTGTACCATTATTAACCTCATTATCAGAAATCCATTGAACAGTATGGTCTTCTTTTAAGGCAATATCAAAAAGAGCCTTATAAATTTCCGCATCGTTTTTGGCAGAAAAAGAAGTATCTACTAATTTTTCTCCATTTTTAGTAATACTTATTTGCACTTTGTTTGTTGTCTGTGCAAATAAATTTACCGTAAAAAGGCACAGTAAAGCCATACTTACAAAAACTAAAGTAAACTTTTTCATACTTCTTGAATTTTAGTCTATAAAAGAATCTTATCGAATTTCAAAGAGTCTAATTTCTTACGTTACAAATATACAAGAGTCTTTCGTTAAGCGAACTTAAGTGATGTTAAACAGTGTTAAGCCATAAAATATCACTACAAATTTTATGTTACTTTTGTAGTGAAAAGAAAATCAGAAATGAAAAAATGGTTTTGGGTTTTACCCGTAGTAATGACAATTACCTTATTAGGATTGATGTTCATGCAATATATCTGGATAAAAAGTGCTTTGCAAGTGCGAGAGAATCAGTTTTCGCAAATGGTGAGACGTTCTCTATTTCAGATCGCTAACGACCTTGAGATACAGGAAACATGGTCATCTGTACGGAACAATTTTGTGATAAACAGTAAAAATCCTCCTACCATACAAGGGAAATACTATATCCAGTCGCCCAATGATACTGTTAGTATCAGCTATAAATTTGACGGGAGAAAACCGATAGTGAGCCTGAATAAAGAGGCTAATATTTATATGTGGAACGACTCCTTGCATGATTATATCAATTTAAGGGATACCGTCAGAGATGCAAAATCGTTTTTTATCAATCCCAAAACTGGGAGAATGCAAGTAGTAGGCAAGGATTCCCTGTCTAAAGCTGTTATTCTTCAATCTATTGTAGAACAAATGAGTAATGTCTCTGCTATTCCTCTGGAACAAAGATTTAAACCTAAAGAGTGGAAACAAATTATTCTGCGGGATTTGAATAATAACGGGATTCCTCTTCGTTTTGAATTTGCTGTTTGTAATAATCAAAACCACTTTTTCTATTTTACAAAAAAATTTCCTTTGGACAAGCCACAAGATAGTTACCGTGCCATTTTATTCCGTAATGATTTTTTTCAGCAACCCTATTATCTCCACCTTTATTTTCCCAAAAGAACCAAGGCTCTATTAGGTACATTCAAGCCGATTGCCTATTCTTCGGTCATTCTGATTCTAATTGTATTAAGTATTTTCACCCTGACCTTATATATTATTTTCCGACAGAAAAAACTTTCGGAAATGAAAACCGATTTTGTAAACAATATGACTCATGAATTAAAAACCCCCATTTCTACGGTTCTATTGGCTGCTCAGATGCTTAAAGACGATAGTATTCCTGCCGAAGCTAAAAACACGCCCCGATTATCGCAACTAATAGAAGATGAAACCAAACGTCTGGCCTATCAAGTAGAAAAAATACTGCAAATGGCTGCTTTTGATAAAGGACACCTTAATTTCAAAATAAAAGAAGTTGACACAAGCCAGTTAATCGAGCATGTAACTCATAATTTCAGAATAAATGTACAAAATAAAGGAGGGCAACTGCAAACCCTCCTTAATGCAGAAAACCCTATTATTTATGCCGATGAACATCACTTACAAAATGTCATTTTTAATCTTTTGGATAATGCGGTGAAATATTCAAAAGAAAAACCCAAAATAGAAATCAGAACCCGAAGTCTTAAAAATGGGTTAGAAATTGTGATAAAAGACAAGGGAATAGGAATGAACAAAGACGCGCAAAAAAAAATTTTTGACGAATTCTATCGCGTACATACCGGAAACAGACACGATGTAAAGGGCTTTGGTCTAGGGCTTAGTTACGTAAAAAAAGTAATTGAGCAGCATAACGGAACTATTAAAGTAGAAAGTAGCTTAAATATTGGCACAAGTTTTAAAATAGTATTACCTTACGAACAAAATAGAGATAAAAAAATAATTTCCAATGAAACAAAAAATTAAAATTTTATTAGCGGAAGATGATATAAATCTGGGTACTCTATTAAGAGAGTATTTAAATGCAAAAGAGTACGAAACAGATTTATTTGAAAATGGCGAATTGGCCTATAAAGCCTTCATGAACAATCATTATGATGCCTGTGTATTAGATATAATGATGCCCATAAAAGACGGCTTTACCCTTGCAAAAGACATCCGGGCGGTAAACAGCGAAATTCCTGTTCTATTTCTTACGGCCAAAAATATGAAAGAGGATGTTTTTGAGGGCTTTGAAATCGGAGCAGATGACTATATTACCAAGCCATTTAGCATGCATGAGCTACTCTTACGCTTAGAGGCAGTTTTACGACGAACAAAGAAAATCGGAGGTGCTTCCCAGCAGCAGGTCTTTACAATAGGAAATTATCATTTTGATGCTCAGAAACAAATTCTCAAAATTGAAGATAAGGAAGAAAAGCTTACCACCAAAGAATCAGAGCTCTTACGCCTACTCGCCTTATACAAAAACGATATTTTAGAAAGAAACTATGCCCTGAAAACTATCTGGATAGAAGACAATTACTTTAATGCAAGAAGCATGGATGTTTATATTACCAAGCTTCGTAAACACTTAAAAGCCGATTCTAACGTTCAAATACTAAATGTACACGGCAAAGGCTATAAACTCATTAGCGACTAGCCTATTTTATAGTTGGTTTGTAAATAAAAGGGACGCTCTGTAGCAAGGCGTCCTTTTTTAATTTAAGTTAGAAGTTCGGTCTAAAAACCGGGCGGAAGGATAGATTTATTAAAACTGTAAAAATAAACAGCTCACTTACAATTGATTAATAAAGCCGTCAGACCGGTTTCGATACAAATTCACCTTTTTATACTGGACTCAGTTATTATTTATCCTATTTTTTTAAAATAAAAATTTTTCGTAAATTGAATGGATATTAATCCTAAAAAAGCTTAAACACATGAAAAATATTTATTTACTTTCATTAATTGGTATTTTAATTTTTAGTTCCTGCGGTAATCAAAAAGAAAAAAAGAATAAAAGTGAAACCGACACCACTAAAATTGGAGTACAAGAAACCGAAAGCACAGAAAATAAACAAGACACTAATTTTATTGACAAAAATAAATTATTAGTAAAAATAATAAAGAATTCTACAAGCGTTTTTGATTTTTATAAAACCTATATAAAAGCATTAAAAGACAGTAATTCGATAAGCGGAAATGATGATATCTTTAAAGTTTTAAAAATGAGAGATTCGCTAAGTAAGTTACTCGATACAAAAAACATAATTAGTAAACAATTTGATTTGGTAGAAAGCGGAAAAAAAAATTGGGATTATATAAACTCTTTAATGAAAGAACTAAATTCCATTGGTATTTCGGTAGTTACAGTAGAAGGAATGTATGCAAGTTTAAATACAGCTCCGGTACTTTCGGAGACAATAGAAAAAAAGGCTTCGGAAGATTTTATATTGGCAGCCAAACTCAAAAATACTTACGGACTTACGGTTGGTTCAGAATATCCCTATATGGATCTTAGTGCTAATGCAGATGTGGTTCATTATGGCGAATTACTTTTCACAAAATACCCCAACAGTCCATTTATTAAAGAAGTTAAACCTTTATTTTTAGAGTGTTTAATGCCCTATATTGATTTTCATAAAACAAGCGGATGCCAAGAAAATGAGGCTATTATTGGAAACTTTATGACAGGTGCGTATCCCAATGGAACAGAGTTGTCGGAGCATAAAGCCTTTATAAAAAAATATCCACAATCCATATTTAGTCCGATTATTCAAAAAATAATAGACTATCCATCTGAATTTAACGATAAAGCAGAGCATTTTTATATTGTAAAAGTTCCGGCTGAGGAGAAAAACTTAACCCAATTGGATTATTTATTAAAAGGAATAGATATTGCTCACGAATTATGGTTAAGCAAAAATAAAAAAGCTGAAAAAATATTAGCATATCGCTTTTTTGATAAAAAAAATAAAGCAGAAGAAGCCCTACAAAAAATAAAATCACAAGTGCCCGATGCCGAAATTATTGAATATCCTCAAACAAAAGAAGACAATACACCCATAACTGATAAACAATTAGTAAAAGGCGTATATTCCGATGGGAATATTTACTTAATTGTTTATGCTTTTGAAAAAAACGGCGATTTTAGAGGTGTTTTATTGCACAAAAAAAAGCAATTTGCAGTGGTAGGCATTTACGGTTCTAAAAGTAAGAAAGGCTGGTTTTTCGAAGATGTAAACAACGAAACGCAAAAAGATGCTCCATTATGTAGCATAGATGCTCTGTTTACCAAAAATAAAGTAACTTTAAATGATCCGGACAATACTTATGATTTTAATTCTACCCTAACAAAAATTTCGGACTATAACACTCCAAAAGCCGGGAATTATGGAGAATTAAGAATAAGTAAAGTAAATGATTACAGTATTAACTTTATCGTATCTACAGGAAATAGCAGTGGTAGTTGCACCGGAGAAATTCCCGATGAAAAAGGAACGGCAGTAGCTTATGGTATAAACGGAGTTTATGTATATAATAATTATGACTCAGAGGCGGAATACGGTTGTCTGATTTTAATTACTTGCAAAGATAACACTATAAATTTTTCAGAAATAGGAGATTGTGCCTTTCATGGTGCAATGTGCTCATTTAACGGAAGCTATACATTACAGTAAAATGACAAAACTACGAAGAGTATAAAGTAATATTTAATTAAACTTTGCCAAAGTTCTAATTTACAAAATGATATATCATAAAGAAACTTTGGCAAAATTTTCTTTAATCACCATTAAAACGAAAATCCTCGAAAGTTGGTTTCATATAAGTATCTATATCAGCTTTTTTTATCCAACCGGTTAGTCCAAAAGAAATTTTTATTAATAACCAGCCTCCATCTTCTATAAGACCTAAATTCAAGAAGTAAATGCAACTTATCGGAGGCTAAAAATAAATATTTTTT
>CAYQXT010000292.1:0-5198 GCA_964421365.1 uncultured Bacteroidaceae bacterium | reverse complement strand
CATTACTAATTTATCAATAAATAAACAAGCAATAGGGAAAATGCTTATCAACTTTGAAAATATTCCCCAAACAGACAAAATAAAAATTAACGTTTCATCCTTCACCGGCGAAAGGAAAAAAGCATACACAGTGAAAATAAAAGGGCAGTATGCAATAAATTCCAATTCGATAAACTTAAACAAAATCAAATTTTATCATATACGAACAAAAACTTTAATGCCATTATTAAAAGGTATTTTATCTAATCCTTCGGGTTATATTAACGGAAATTTGATCCTCAATGGTAAAATTTCCGCACCAGATATAAAAGGAGAAATTGAATTTGCAAAAACAAAATTTACCGTTGATTATCTTAAAATGCGATTTAATATGTCGGATACCATTTTTATTTCACCCGGAAAAATTTCAATTAAAAATTTTAATTTACAACAATACAATAAAACAGCAATTTTAAACGGCGACATTAATTTT
Source organism: uncultured Bacteroidaceae bacterium (assembly GCA_964421365.1). GTDB lineage: Bacteria > Bacteroidota > Bacteroidia > Bacteroidales > DYOH01 > CAYQXT01. The sequence goes on along the minus strand of CAYQXT010000292.1, from coordinate 4,726 downwards.
TCAAAAGATTTTAGTAATATAGATTTTGACATTAATCTTATAACCAATGATTTTCAATTTCTTAAAACCCTGCCCTCCGATAGCTCCTATTTCTACGGAACAGCCAACCTTGGTGCCGAAGCTCGTATCTACGGCACTCCCGAAAATATCAATATGGAAATTAACGCGACAACAAAAACCGGAACACGATTTTATATTCCGCTTACTTCCGAATCTCAAATTAGCGAAACACCATTTTTAACCATTGAAAATGGCAACGAAACAAAAAACTACAAAAAAGCGCCCCAATATAAAAAAGAAGTCGCCGGAATGGATATGGATTTAACCCTGAATGTAACCCCAGATGCCGAAGTACAACTAATTTTTGATGAAAAAGTAGGTGATATTATTCGGGCAAGAGGCGAGGGAAACATAAAATTGATTATAAATACCAATGGAGATTTAAGCATTTACGGCGATTACATCGTAACAAAAGGAGACTATATGTTTACTTTAGGAAACACCCTAAATAAAAAATTCTCTATTGAAAAAGGTGGCTTAATCCGTTGGAATGGAAACCCTTATAATGCAGAAATAAATCTAAATGCACTATATAATGTAAAAAGAGTAGCCCTTTATGACTTAACTTTTGATGAAAATGACAAAAACACAAAAATTCCTGCCGAATGTAAACTTAAAATGACACACACACTAGAGCAACCGCTTATCAGTTTTGGCATAGACTTACCTACTGCCGGAGAAGATTTGGTTCAGCAATTTACCAGTCTGCCCAAAGATGAGCTAAACAAACAAATTCTGTCCCTACTGATTTTCAACAAATTCCAACCCTTGCCCGGCTACAAACAAGAAGCCGCTCCCAAGCAGCAAGGAATAGAAATAAATACAACCGAAATGCTTACCAACCAACTCAGTCATTGGCTATCGCAAATTAGTAACGACCTTGATATTGGTATTAATTACCAATCGGGTGACAGTTTGGGTGGCTCTGAATTAGAAGTAGAAGTTTCTACTCAGCTACTTAACGAACGGCTAATTATCAATAGTAATATAGGCGTAACAAACAAACAACAAACACAAAATGCCCAAAATATTGTTGGTGATATGGAAGTGGAATACAAAATTGATAAAAGTGGAAAATTTAGGGCTAAAGCTTTCACAAAAACTAATAACAGTCAATTAGATTACGAACAAACTCCCTATTCATATGGATTAGGTATTTTTTACCGGCATCAGTTCGATAAATTATTCCCGAAAAAAAAGAAGAAGGTGGAAAAACAGGATAGCAAAAAAAAATAAATAAATAAATAAATAAGAAACACTTAAAAACATGTTTCATAATATAAAAGATAAATTTTCAGGAATATATAAACATATCTATATTTGAATACCTAAAATTAAAACTATTCAAATTTATAATTAATTAAAAATTAATGTATTATGTTTATTTTAATGATTCTTATTTTTGTTTTGGGCTACACATTGATAGCGCTGGAACATCCTTTAAAAATTGACAAAGCCGCAACGGCTCTCTTAATGGGGACCGTGTTATGGGGACTATACGCCCTTTTTGGTTCTGACGTATTAAGTCTGGGACATAGTAGAGCCTGGCTACATTATCTCGAAGAAAATCCTGATTTAGCCCATTCTGCTGTAAATTCAGAAGCATGGTTAGAAGGAGTCAGAGACTTTATCGTTAATCACGATGTGATGGAACATCTGGCCAATATCTCCACCATATTATTCTTCCTGCTCGGTGCAATGACCATCGTTGAAATCGTTGACCAGCACGAAGGTTTTAGCCTTATTACCAATAAAATAAAAACCACACATAAAGCAAAACTCTTATGGATACTTAGTATCCTCACTTTCTTCATGTCGGCTGTTTTAGACAATCTAACCACAACAATTGTGATTATTGCTCTGCTGCGTAAATTAGTAGATGACAAACAAACCCGCTGGTTTTTTGCCGCGATGGTAGTTGTTGCAGCCAATGCAGGAGGTGCTTTTTCTCCTATTGGCGATGTAACTACCATCATGCTTTGGATTGGAGGACAAATAACCACACTAAATATCATTGCCAAACTATTTATTCCTAGTTTAATCACCATGATTATTCCATTAACCGTACTCACTTTCACCATGAAAGGTGAAGTACAACGCCCTATAAAACAAGATACCGGCGATGAAAATGACGTAGAAACAACCTCAGGGCAGCGATTATTCATGCTTCTTATAGGTATTTCAGCCTTACTTTTCGTTCCCATTTTTAAAACATTTACACATTTACCCCCTTATTTGGGAATGTTACTCGGTTTAAGTATCTTATGGATTACAACCGAAATTATGCACAAAAAAAAGAAAAGTCTATATGAAGGAACCTTTAAATTATCCGTAAATACGATTCTTACCCGTGTGGATGTACCTACTATCTTCTTCTTTCTGGGAATTCTGACCGCAGTTGCTGCTCTGGAATCTGCCGGACATCTGGATATGATGGCTCAGTCATTAAAAGACTGGGGATTGGGCGTATATCCAGTAGCAACCATAATTGGTCTGCTTTCATCAGTAGTCGATAATGTTCCTCTAGTAGCTGCTTCAATGGGTATGTATCCAATTGATCCTTTCCATGTACAATTCATGCAAGACGGTATTTTCTGGGAATTAATCGCTTATACTGCCGGCACCGGTGGTAGTATTTTAATTATTGGTTCAGCCGCCGGTGTAGCCGCCATGGGTATGGAAAAGATTGATTTCATCTGGTATATGAAAAAAGTTTCTTCATTAGCCTTATTAGGATTCTTCGCAGGAATTGGCACATACTATATACAGGAACAATTTATGCAAGAAAGCTTAAGCGATAAGCAAATTGAATTCAGCGAGACACCCAACAGAGTACAGAAAAAAATCACAGCCGACTTTAGCGATTACAAAGTGAAAGACGTAGAAAAATACGTTAAAGGCCACAAGAATGAATTAGTTGGTTTTGTTGTTGAAGCATCAAAAGACGGAAAAGATTACGATATCCGCTTCGATAATAAAGGCAAATTCATGAAAATTATTGATGATGTTCCTTCTCCCAGTAAATTAAAAGCCGAAGAAAGTAAATAATTTCTTTTTCATGATAATTAAATTTAAAAGCTCTGTAAACGTACAGAGCTTTTTTTCACTAATAAATCTTTAGCAATGGTGAATTCTGTTTATTACTAAAGAATAGTTCCTTCTCAAAATATAATATACAATTTTAATCTCTCTAATTTTTGACAAGCTTAAATTTGACTGCAGGAAACATTTAAAGCAATGAACTCCCCTGATAGGTTACACTATCATTTCATTTTTATCCAAAACATTACAAAATATCACAAAATGTTCATAACTAACCAGATACTCAGTATAAAAACCAAACTAGCATAAAAATCTAAAAAGCCATATAAAAATTTTCCCCGATATATTACACACTCATATCATTTTTAATCACAATATTACATAAAAATAAATAAAGAGATGCTGCTACCTAACCGGTATCAGCATCTCTTTATCATAAAAAATCAGCGTTCTATTTTTTGTTTGCACTTCCATCTGCACACAATAATCCGTTAAATATCTGTGTAATTTATTGACTTCTAATTAAATACTTTAAAAAATGTATCTTGTTATTAATCAGTATTATTCGTACATTCGCTGCAAAAATTTTATCTAATTTCTTTACCAAACGGGAAAAGCGCCAGTTTGGCCAACTTCAAATGCTGTTTGGCAAAAGGCAAACCTATAATCGTTATGGCAAATAATACCGCGAAAAACAAATGCGACAAGCTAATCCAAATTCCCCCAATTATTACCCAAATAATATTCATAATCAAGCTAAGAATTCCGGTAACTTTTGGAGCCTCTACAATATCATGCCCAAAAGGGAATAGCGCTAATATGCCCAGTTTTAAAGTTTGTATCCCAAAAGGAATGCCAACAATAGTAATCATCAAAGCAATACTAGCTGCAAAATACTCCAGAGCAATTCCAAATCCTCCAAAAATAACCCAAATAAGATTTCCTACTAATTTCATATAATATCTTTTAAAATCTGTGTTTACCCGTGTTCCTATACTCATTATAGGACGAAATTTCGTAATTTATAATTCAGAATTAGTAATTAAAAAAAGCCTGCCGATTCCGACAGACTTTTACTACTATAAAAAAAACAAATTATTTAACTTCCTCAAAATCTACATCTGTAACTTCATCATCCCCACCTTTTTTATCATCGGCCTTTGCATTAGGATTAGTAAAATTAGCATCCTGAAAATTAGGGTTTTGAGCTCCACCTTGAGCACCCTGAGCATTATACATTTCCTGAGATGCAGCCTGAAATACAGTATTTAACTCTGCCATAGCCTTATCAATAGCCTCTATATCCTTAGCTTTATGTGCCTCTTTCAGCTTACTTAAAGCTGCTTCAATAGGCGCTTTTTTATCAGCAGGTAATTTATCACCAAACTCTTTCAGTTGTTTTTCCGTCTGGAAAATCAAGCTATCGGCAGCATTCAACTTATCAATACTTTCTTTAGCCTGTTTATCGGCATCTGCATTTGCTGCAGCTTCAGCTTTCATCTTTTCAATCTCTGCATCCGATAATCCCGAAGAAGCTTCGATACGGATACTCTGTACTTTACCGCTGGCTTTATCTTTGGCCGAAACATTCAGAATACCATTAGCATCTATATCAAAAGTAACC
>CAYQXT010000291.1:0-5206 GCA_964421365.1 uncultured Bacteroidaceae bacterium | reverse complement strand
CGTTAGAGATTACGGCCACTAAGTTTCCTTTTGCGGTGTATTTGTACACATCATCGGGGTTTTTCTCTATCTCAAGACAGGGATCTGCTACACCCGGTGTATAGGCTAAAGCTAAATCCTTTTGGGTGCTATGCGGTTTCGTCGGAATAACTTCTATTTTTCCCGGCCGACCGCTTGAGTGATACAATAAAGCATCTTCTTTTGTGATTTTAGACATGACTCTAAATTTAGTTTATTTAATCGTTGTTTCGGTATTATTATCTGTATTGATTATTTTTTTAGTATCCTTATCTTCTTTCATGGCTTGTGATAAAAGATGTAGATAAGTTGTCCTGTTCTTGTAAATATCTCTGGCCAAAAATAAGGCTCTGCGAAAAGATTCGGGGTTGGCTTTGTCCTTACCTGCAATTTCGTATGCCGTACCATGGTCTGGGGAGGTTCTTATTATAGGTAAGCCTGCTGTAAAATTTACTCCGTTGTGAAATTCAAGTGCTTTAAATGGAGCTAAGCCTTGGTCGTGGTACATGGCTAAGATAGCATCAAACTGTTGGAACGAATCGGAACCAAATAAGCCATCCGAAGAGTAGGGGCCTAAGGCTATAATTCCTTTTTCTTTGGCTTTCTCCAATGCCGGTATAATGATCTCTTTTTCTTCGTTACCCAGCAAACCGTTGTCGCCGGCATGCGGATTTAAGCCCAGAACGGCTATCTTGGGTTTTCTAATTCCAAAATCCTGAATAAGAGAAGTGTTTAGTACTTCTATTTTGCTTAAGATTAATTTAGTGGATATTTTTTCTGCAACTTTTTTTAGGGGAATATGGCCGGTTACAACGCCCACTCGTACATGCTCTCCTACCATTAGCATTAAAGCTTCTCCTTCGGCTGCATTTTCTTCAAAATATTCGGTATGACCAGGAAAACTAAAATCTTTGGATTGGATATTGTATTTATTGATTGGCGCGGTAACAATAACATCTATTTTTTCATTAAGCAAATCTTTTGTCGCCATTTCTAGTGCTTGAAAAGCGGCAAAACCTGATTCTTGTGTAGATTTTCCTAATTCTACCCGTACATTATCATCGTTGCAGTTAATAATATTGGAGCGTTTGGGATTTGCTTCTTCTGCTTTGTAGATACTGTTGAAGCTAAAGTTAGTTATATTTAGTGCTTTACGGTGATAAGCAGCAATCTTTGGGGAGCCATAGACGATAGGGGTACAAAATTCAGTTATTCTATTATCTTGTAATGTTTTTATTATCACTTCGTAGCCTATCCCATTTATATCTCCCTGAGAGATACCTATTCTTATTTTTTTTTGATGTATTTTCATTCTGTAATTTATTTATAATTTAGATATAAATTCAACTAATAATCGTATTCCGGCACCGGTGCCGTTTTTCCCCAGATATTTATAAGGTGCTTCTAAAAATGCGCTGGCCGCAATATCCAGATGTACCCATGGATAATCTGTGAAATGCTCCAGAAATTTTCCGGCTGTAATGGCACCGGCTTCGGAGCCTCCTATATTTTTTAGGTCTGCTATATCTGATTTTATCATCTCACCGTATTCTTCCCACAAAGGAAATTCAATTAGGCGTTCGTAGGTTTGTTCGCCTGCTTTGGACAGTTGCTCATAAACTTTATTCTCGCAGGTACGCATGGCTACAATAGCTTCTTTTCCTACGGCACGCACGGCAGCACCAGTCAGAGTGGCTAAGTCGATGACTAATTCAGGATTATATTTTTTTGCATAGGCTAAGGCATCTGCCAATATCATCCGCCCTTCTGCATCGGTATTTAAGACTTCTACACTGCTTCCGTTATACATTCTTACAACATCGCCTGGAACATAGGCATTTAAACCAGGGCGATTTTCTGTTGATGGAATTAATCCAATAACATGAATCGGTAATTTTGATTTAGCTACAGCGTAGAGTGTTCCTGCTACAGCAGCAGCTCCACCCATGTCCGCTTTCATTATATCCATACTGTGCGGAGTAGGTTTTAGACTTAATCCACCGGTATCAAAAACTACGCCCTTACCTACTAAAACTAATGGCTTTTGGTTTTTGGCACTTGTAGGCTTATATTCTATGATATTAAAAGTCGGAGGCTCAATGCTACCATTGTTAACCGCTAATAAACCACCCATCTTTAGGGCTTCAATTTGTTTTTTATCTAATACTTGTACCTGATAACCTGCTGTTTTAGCTTTATTACTTATCTCTTCGGATAATTTCCGGGCGGTGAGATAGGACAGGGGTTCGTTTACTAAATCTCTGGCCCAATAAACAGCTTCTAAAGTATTGCTAAATATTGTCTTATCGCTATCAGAATAATTCTTATCTTCAATAATTATCTCATTTAGAATGCTTTGACGTTCTTCTTTGTCTTTAAAATATTTTAAAAACTGATAATTACTCAAAGCTAAACCTTCGGCAAATGCTAAAGTGTAATCATTCTCGTTACAAAGGTTTATGATACTTATTTTTTCTATTTTATTTTTTTTTAAATCATTCAGACTTTCATGTCCTGCCTGACGTAATTTTTCTATATTGCTGTTGTGGAGTTCTTTCTTTTCTAAATAATATACGTAAATAAAATAGTCATAACGATTTATGCTAATTAAATTCTGTTTATTTTCAAGTTGATGGATGAAATAAGCATTTTCTTGCTTCGATAAAGCGTCTAATTTTTCTTTTTTATTAGTTATAAATAGCTTGTTTGTTGGCGAATCTACTGTTTTAAGAAAAGTGATTTTTGTTTCCATAGTCTTTATCCTTTTTTCTAAATTAAAAGCAAAGGTAAGAATTAAAACGTTTACGGTGAATATTCTTTAACTATATTTATACTTTTTATAAACATGTTTTTTCAGTAGGGGGTTTTAAAACTCATCGGGTCTGATTTTGTATAAAAACTTAGACTACCAGAGCGAAACCCTCGCAAATAGTTTGATGCGCAAGGGGAGCAGCGATACTCCTCCGTAGGTGAAGCCCAGCAAAACAAAGTAAAAAGAGTGTAGCGGCGAGCAGAATTCCTTTTTTGCCGATGTTTTTCTTGCCCTGCATAAGGAGTACAACAAGTGGGAAGCCCGCCCGGACGCCCTTATTATAAATGGTGAATTGTTAATGCCGTTCTACGATTTCTGATTGCTTATTATCAATTGATTTATTTTTTTAAATGGCTTTTGGGAATCCATGCCCAGAGTGCTTCCACTTTTATGGGTTCTATCCCTGTTTCGTCGGTAATTACAACCGGAACGATTAATTCACCTTTTTCGGTGTTTAAAATATGCTGAATCTGATCCTCCTTTAAGCTGGCCACTGCCCGCATAGCTCCTGTTGACCGTTTTACGAAGGCTGTGTTCAGATGTTTTACCAACATGATTCTATCGTCTGGTACGTTCATTCCTATTGCCATACCTGTTGCTGTTTCTGCTAATAGAATCATGGCTGTGGCGTGCAATTGGTGGATGTGATTTTGTACTTCGGGACGGTTTTCCAGAGAGACAATTACTTCGTGGTGGGTCATTTTTTCATATTTTACACCGCTAAAGCCGGTATATTTTACAAAAGAACCTACGACCCGACTTATCCCTTTTATCTTTTCTTCTTCGGCTAAATGAGCGAATTGTCCTACAAGTTTACTTAATGCATTATCCATGTGATGTGTTTTTATATTTGGTTCAAAATTAGCTGACTTTTTCTGATTTGAAAAATATTTCTATTTTCGCACTATTAATAAGTACTATATTCTATTTAACTGGCAAGGTCTTTTTTTGTTGGGATTATAGAATTATCTATTAATATTATGTGAAATAAAAAAAGACTTAATCAGCTATTTAATATGCAAGACCCGAAAAAAAGATTTTATACTTACTTTGAGAATCTAGCACCACAATATTTAAAGTATAAGAAACGATTTTCCTACTATTGGTATAATATTGTGCGTCATATCAATTATTTTGTTAATCAGGAGGATAAAATTTTGGAAATTGGCTGTGGAGTGGGGGATACTTTGGCTAAAATCAATGCAAAATATAAAGTGGGAATAGATTTTTCCGAAAAAATGATTGATGAGGCTAAGCGTAATTTTCCTGAACTGAACTTTCTGGTAATGGATGCTGCGGAGCTTAATTTGCAAGAAAAATATGATGTAATAATCCTTTCCAATGTAATTGGTTATCTTTATAATATTCAGGATGTTTTTGGGGCTTTACAGACTGTTTGCCATTCGCGAACGAAAATTGTTATTGCTTCTTATAACTATGCATGGGAACCAATTTTGAAAGTGGCCGAATTGCTGGGCTTAAAAAAGAAAAGCCATCGCCAAAATTTTTTATCCTTGAGGGATATTAATAATCTGTTGTATCTGTCTAATTTTGAAACTTATCGACAGACTCGTAGAATGCTTTTGCCCATTCGTATTCCTTTAATTTCGTATCTTGTAAATAAATATTTGGCCCGTTTACCGTTTTTTAATTCTTTTTGTTTAGATCAGATGGTTTTTGCTCGCCCTTTCCATCAAAAGACAGGGAAAGAATATTCTTCTACAATCGTTATTCCGGCGCGAAACGAAAGCGGAAATATAGAGAATGCTATTTTACGAATGCCCAAATTTGGCAGTCATCAGGAAATTATATTTATCGAAGGTAATTCTACTGACGATACTTGGGATAAAGTAAAAGAAATTCAGGCCAAATATGCAGCTACGCATGATATTAAAATTATGCAACAAGACGGTAAAGGCAAGGGTGATGCCGTGCGCAAGGCTTACACTCATGCTTCTGGAGATATTTTGATGATACTGGATGCTGATTTAACTGTTCCTCCCGAGGAACTTCCCAAATTTTATCAGGCTATTGCTTCGGGTAAAGGCGAGTTTATTAACGGCTCGCGTCTGATGTATCCGATGGAAGAGAACGCCATGCGGCCCTTAAATGAAATGGGAAACCGCTTTTTTAGCAAGCTCTTTTCCTGGCTATTGGAACAAAATGTGCGCGATACTTTGTGTGGTACAAAAGTGATGTTTCGCAAAGATTATGAACAATTGGTACGCAACCGAAGTTTTTTTGGTGAATTTGACCCCTTCGGAGATTTTGATTTAATCTTTGGAGCTTACAAGCTTAATCTTAAAATTATTGATTTACCTATTCGCTATCAGGAACGGGTTTATGGCGATACGAACATCTCTCGTTTCAAGCATG